>JAUWNN010000080.1 GCA_030612625.1 Caldifarciminota bacterium | reverse complement strand
GACGCGGCAAGCTTGCTCGGCAACATCGGGTTGATATGTCAGCACAGGGGCGAAATGGACAAGGCGCTGTCGTATCATGAGCAAGCGCTAAAGATTTTGCGGGAAGTTGGAGACCGGCAGAAGGAAGCAAGCGTGCTCGGCAACATCGGGCTTGTGTATCAGGTCAAGGGCGAGTTGGACAAGGCGCTTTCGTATCATGAGCAAGCACTGAAGGTAGCACAAGACATTGGGTATCAGCGAGGCGTGGCAACCCACCTCGGCAACGTCGGGCTTGTGTATCAGGTCAAGGGCGAATTGGACAAGGCGCTGGAGTATTTCGAGCAGGGCCTGAAGATACAGCGAGAGATAGGGGACAGGCAGGGCCAGGCGGCCAAGCTCGGCAACATCGGGCTGATCTATCAGGTCAAGGGCGAGTTGGACAAGGCGCTGGAGAACATGCTGGAGGCGCTGGCAATCTTCATGGACATCGGGATGCCGAGAGAGGCTGGAATCGTGCGCGGGAATCTGGCTAGGCTGGACAAGCAGATGGGCCATGAGAAGTTCCTGGCCGGGTGCGTGAAGGCCGGGATGAGCAGGGAAGCCGCAGACGAACTGGTCCGGAAGTTCTGAATCGCGGCAGGGATGCCGCTCCCACGGGAGAAGTCAGAATGCAAGCTGCAAAGTGCAAAGTGCAGAAAGGCGGAATCGCGGCAGGGATGCCGCTCCTACATGAACGGCTGACCGCATTCACGCACAACGCTTCACGCAATACGCAACACGCCGGACGCTTGCGTAATGCGGTGGTCCGTTCGACTGCGTGAGCCATCGGATTGCACCTGCTCGGAGCAGAGCAGGGCAGGCTCCGCCACCGCTTTCATACACGGAAGCAGGCTTCCGTGAGGACAAAGCGGCAGCACGCTGCCGCAATCCAAAACCGAATCCTTCGTGCCCTTTGTGGTCAGTCTTCTTCTTGGCGACCTTGGCGTTCTTGGCGGTTAGCTCTTTCACCCTCACCTCAGTCCTTGACCCAAGGGAGAGGAGGTCTTAGACAGGAGTCTGCGGTTCTGCCTTTTGCAATTTGCACTCTGCATTTTGACCTCGCCTCCCTGTACTACAAAGGTACAAGATCGTCGCTTTCGCGAAGATGTTTTCCGCTGTTATTCCTGTTTCGTGCCTTTCGTGATTTCGTGGCCAATTCGTTGCTCGTTCTCGGCTGAACCGCAGATTACGCAGATTGCACAGATAGGGTTCGGAAAGGAATCTGCGTTCATCGGTATTCATCTGCGGTTGCTTCTGTTTCGTGGATTTCGTGCTTTCGTGGCCAATCCTATGTCGGTTTTCGGTAAGCATTGGTGTCAGTTGACAGCATCCGCAGCAAGATTATAGTCCTTGGGTGCGTATTTGTGCCGGCAAGTACAGACGACGGCATCTGCTTTATCCGAAGTCAGGGCTGAGGCCGACCAAGGACATCACCAGGCAGGCAATCTTCAATATCCTGGGCAGGAGTATCAAAGGCGCGCGGGTGTGCGACCTTTATGCGGGCGGCGGAGCTCTGGGAATCGAGGCGCTGTCCCGGGGTGCGAAAGAAGCGGTGTTCATAGAGAAGAATCCCGGAGTGGTGCGGTTCCTGCGTGAGAACGTGAAAGAGATGGAAGGCGTCAAGGTGATTCGGGGTGATGTGCTGCAGGTTCTGCGCAAGCTCAAGGGTGCGGATTTCGACCTCGTTCTTGCCGACCCGCCGTACCGGAATGGACTGGTTCAGGCTACACTGGAGAAAGTTGATGAGTTAGCGGTGCTCAAGCCGGGTGGCTGGTTCGTTATCGAGCATCATCGGCTCGAGCCGCCCGAATGCTCTGAAGCCTGGGAGATGGTGAGGCAGGGAAGATACGGCGAGAGCTGGGTTTCAGTATTAAGGAGACAGGATGAAGCAAGCGAAGCTTAAGGTTGCGGTCTATGCCGGCAGCTTTGACCCGATAACCCTTGGGCATCTCGATGTCATCAGGCGGGCCGCAAGGCTTTTTGACCGGGTGATTGTGGGCGTTGCGCAGCGCAAGGAGAAGTCTCCGGTTTTCAGCCATCAAGAGCGGGTGCGGCTTGCACGGGCGGTCGTGAAGGACATTCCCGGGGTTGAGGTGGAAGGGTTCAAGGGGCTGCTGGTTGATTTCGTTCATAAGAAGCAGGCGTGTGCAGTGGTTCGAGGCATGCGCGCGGTGATGGATTTCGACTATGAGTTCCAGATGGCTCTGACCAACCGGAAGCTGGCGTCAGAAGTTGAGACCGTTTTTTTTGTTCCGTCTGAGAAATTCTTTTATCTCAGTTCGTCGCTGGTGCGGGAATTGGCGAGCGTGCAGGGCGAACTCAGGTGCTTTGTGCCTGAACCGGTTGAGAAGGCGCTGAGAAGGAGATTCAGGTCAAAGCGCGGATAGTCTCCCTGGTCTAGTGCGATTTGTTGACGAAGCGGTAATACGGGTGAAGGCGGGTGAAGGTGGTGACGGCTGCGTTTCGTTCCGCAGGGAGAAGTACGTGCCCAAAGGAGGACCGAACGGCGGTGATGGGGGCAATGGCGGTTCGGTTTTCCTTTTCGGGAAAGAGAATCTGCAGACCCTGGCTGACCTTGAGTACCGTCATTCTTACCAGGCTGAGCGTGGCCGGCATGGTATGGGCAAGAACCGGCACGGCAGGAAAGGACAGGATGTCCGGGTACCGGTTCCATTGGGAACTGATGCGTTTGATTCTGAAACCGGAGCGAAGCTGGGCGAGGTTCTGGAACACGGACAGGAACTGGTGGTTGCTCGTGGGGGGAAAGGCGGAAAAGGCAATGCCAGGTTTGCTACTTCAACTAAACAGTCGCCGCGCGATTCTACGCCGGGTGAAGCGGGTAAAGAGCGTCAGCTCAAGCTGGTGCTGCGTCTGGTTGCGGACATCGGGTTTGTGGGTCTGCCCAATGCGGGTAAGTCAACACTGCTTGCGGCTCTGACCCGGGCCAACCCGAAAGTGGCAAGCTATCCTTTTACGACCCTGACCCCGAATCTCGGGGTGATGAGAACAAAGGATTGCCGGTTCACGATTGCCGACATGCCTGGAATCATCGAAGGTGCGCATCAGGGCAAGGGGCTGGGGCTCCGGTTCCTGCGTCATATCGAGCGAACCAGGATGCTGGTGTTTGTGATCGACGCTGCTGAAGGCCACCCGGACCAGGACTATGGCCGGTTGTGTGATGAGATAAGGCAGTACAAGCAGGAGATTCTGGACCGACCCAGGATTGTGGCATTGAACAAGCTTGACCTGCTCAGTGCAGAGCCGCCCGAGCTTGCGCTTGACGCACCCGGCATCTGGATTTCAGCTCTCAATCGTACCGGTGTTGAGAAACTGCAGGCAATGATTGACAAGGCTTTCCCGAAATGAACGAGACGTACGTTGACCTGTATGCCATTCCGCGAATGACCGAAGCCCGGCTCAGGAACCTGGTTGAGAGGTTCGGCGAGCCGGAGGAGATTCTGAAGGCCGGCAAGCGCGACCTGCTGGAGATTGGCGGAATTGACCAGGAGCTGGTCGGGGCGATACGTTCCTATCGCCGCAGCGATGAGACGAACCAGCGCATCCTGGCGGCGCAGAACCTGGGAGTCAGGACTGTCAGGTATCAGGACCCGGAATTCCCACAGAATCTGAAGGAACTGGCATACTGCCCGCCGGTGCTGTTTGCCAGGGGAGAAGTGAGGGAGGAGGACCGCCTGGCGATTGCTGTTGTCGGGACGAGAAGGCTGAGTCCTTATGGCCGTCAGATTTCAGAGAAGCTGGCTCAGGAGCTGGCACAGCACGGGGTTACAGTAGTGAGCGGTCTTGCCCGGGGTGTTGATACCTGGGCTCACCGCGGTGCCCTGAAAGCCGGGGGCAGGACTCTTGCGGTCCTGGGATGCGGCGTTGACGTGTATTACCCGCCTGAAAACCGGAAGCTCTATGACGAAATCAGCGAGCACGGAGCAGTGCTGAGCGAGTTCTCTTTAGGGATGGAGCCTCTGGCAATGAACTTTCCCAAGCGCAACCGGATTGTGTCCGGTCTTGCCCGGGGCATTGTTGCTGTTGAAGCCGGTGAGAGGTCAGGCGTTCTGAATACTGCTGCCTGGGCTGCAGACCAGGGTCGGGATGTGTTTGCGGTTCCGGGCAGGATAGGGGACCGGAACAGTGTGGGAACGAACCGGCTGCTGCACGACGGTGCCAGAATCGTCACTTCGGTTGAGGATATCCTGCAGGAACTTGGGGTCGCGCTTCATCTGGAGGAGCGGGCCAGGATTCCGGTTGCTGAGGATGAGAAGCCGGTCCTGGATTTCCTTTCCGGTGACCCGCTTCATGTTGACGAAATCTGCCAGGGGCTCGGAATGCCGGTGTCCAAGCTTCTGAGCGTGCTGATGCAACTGGAAGTCAAAGGTCTGGTCCGGCAGTTACCGGGCAAGCTGTTTGTGAAGCAGATCTAGCCGATTCCGAGTTCCAGCGCGATGTCCAAGGCCGGAGCCGAGTGAGTCAGAGCTCCGACTGAGATGTAGTCCACCCCGGTCCGGGCCACAGAGCGCACCCGTGTGAGATTCATATTGCCTGAGGCTTCAAGCCGGGTCTTTCCTTTTGCCAGTTGAACAGCGCGCCTGATCTGAGCAAGGTTCATGTTGTCGAGCATTATGCGGTGGGCACCACCCGAAAGCGCCTCGCGCAATTCGGCAAGGCTCTTGACTTCGACTTCAACCGGTAGTCGGTTTCCTCGGCACCGTTCCAGGGCTGCGGTTATTGAGCCGGCTGCAGCGATATGATTGTCCTTGATGAGAATCATGTCATACAGCCCGAGCCGGTGGTTCTTGGCGCCACCGCACCGGACCGCGTATTTCTCGAGCTCACGCCAGCCAGGGGTGGTCTTGCGGGTATCCAGAATCTTGATGCCGGTGCCTTTGACCGCATCTACGAACCGGCGGGTCAGAGTAGCGATGCCTGAAAGGTGCTGCAGGAAATTGAGCGCGGCACGCTCGGCCGCAAGGATTGAACGGGCAGGTCCGGATACTTCAGCAAGGAGTGCGCCACGCATGAATCCGGCTCGGTCGCGGAGCCGGGCTTTGAATTTCAGGCGCGGATTGACAGTACGGAATACCCGGGCACATATTTCGATTCCAGCGAGGATTCCGGGCGAGCGAGCGACCAGCCTGGCTGAGGCTTTCTGTCCGGCCGGCACGGTCAGTCTGGATGTGATGTCACCCCTGCCCATGTCTTCGGCCAAGGCAACCTTGATAAGCTGGTTGACCGTCATCTGGTTCAGGGGTTGCGTCGGCTCGGAAAGCGGTCGAGCCGGTCAGGCATCAGTCCTTCCCGGATTCGGGCTCTTTGGGTTTCTTCCCGAACAGGCGGTTGAGCAACCGTTTCAGGAACCCGGCCTGCTTTGGCTGCTCCTGTTCAGGCTCGGCAGGTTGTGTCGCCTGCGCAGCCGTCTCAGGATGCGGCTCTGGTTCTGCAACTGTTTCGGAAGGCGGTGCTGATTCGGGCGGTCTTGCCTTGGCACGCCTTTCAGCAGGGGCTTCCGGTTTTGCCGGTTCTGCTCGGGCAGGCGTTTCAGCCGACTCCTCGAGTTCGGGCGGTTTCACTTGAGTGGACCAGTCAAAGGCCGCTTCGGATGGGGCCGGTTCTGTTCGGGCAGGCGTTTCAGCCGACTTTTCTGCTTGGGCGGCTGGTTCGGCAGATGGCTGGGATGCCGCCTCAGGCGGTTGCGGTTTAGCCGGCTCAGGTTGAGCAGGAGCTTCGGCCGGCTGTTCTGCTTGCGCAGCCGGCTCGGGCTGGGCCGCAGCTTCAGTTGGCTTTTCGGGACTGAGCAATTCCTTTATCTTTCCGAGCAGGACAGCCGGTTCAAACGGCTTGGTGACATAGGCGTTTGCTCCCAGGTCCCGGCCTCGCCTTTCGTCGTCAGGTGAAGAACGTGCGGTGAACAGGATTATCGGAACCGAACTATCCATGCTCGACTTGAGTATTCCGCAGACAGTGAATCCGTCCAGCTTCGGGAGCATGAGGTCAAGAATGACGAGGTTTGGAACAAATTCCCTTGCCATGATTATGGCTTTATAGCCGTCTTCGGCTGTGGCCACCTCATACCCGTTCTGCTCCAGTCTTTCCTTGACCAGTTCCCGCATATTGGGTTCATCTTCCACGACCAGTATTCGCGGGAGTTCACTCATGGGTTGTTGTTCTTTGCAGGTAGGACGAAACTGAAGCTGGTTCCCTCCCCGAGGGTGCTGTGCGCCCATACTTTGCCGTGGTGCATTCGGATAATCGACCGGACAATCGCCAGCCCCAGGCCGATGCCCGGACCGTGCGGGTCCACACGCTCGAACTTGCCGAAGATGCGGTCCAGGAATTCGGCCGGGATGCCGGGGCCGGTATCGGTTATGGTCACCTGGACATAGCTGGTGTTGGGAAGAACGTTGTTCTCGGAAAGCACCGGGGCATTGGGGTCAAGGAGCCTTGCGGATATGCTGATACTGCTGCCGGTGGGCGTGTACTTGATGGAATTGTCAAGAAGGTTGTTGAATACCTGGAGCAGGCGGTCGTGGTCCCCAAGGACCGGCGGCAGCTTGGCCGGAATGTGCTTGTCAACCCGCAGGCTCTTTCTATTGATGAAAAGCGAAAGGCTTTCCAGGGATTGAGACAGCAGTTGCTCCAGATTCACCGGTTCCAGCCTGAGTGTTGCTTTGCCTGACTCCATGCGGGATGCCTCGATCAGGTTGCTGATCATTCTGTTCAGCCGGTCCATCTCCTCCTGGGCAATGACAAGGTAGCGGCGCTGCCGTCCCTTGAGCTCAGTTCCTGCGGTGTCGGAGAGCAGCGACATCGCCTCCTTGATTGTGGCGAGCGGGGTGCGCAGTTCGTGGGAGACCATGGCGATGAAATCGGTTCGGGCCCGTTCGGCACGACGGAGCTCGGAGATGTCTCTTAAGAAACACAGAAGCACAGTGTGGGAATCGGATATGGTGGGAACTACCCGGAGTTCGCAGTCGGTTTCATGGCCCGACCTTGTAGTGAGGCGAACCTCGTGGTGGACAGGGGTCAGGACATCCCGGGGTTCGGAGATAATCTGGGCTACGGTATCGCGGTCCCGGGCTATGACCAGTTTGTCCAGGCCCAGACGGCCGAGCTGGTTCTTGGTGTAGCCGGTCAGTTCCTCGAAACGGCGGTTAACATAGCTAATCCGCCCGTGTTCGATGATGCAGATGCCGTCAACCGCATTCTCCATTACCTGATGGCTGGCCGTATCCGATAGCCCGGCCTGAGCGCCCGGGCTGGCGGTCAGGACTACTGAACCGAAATACCAGGTGGTGGTGTCCACTTTTTTCCGCGCGACTGTGACACTTGCGGGAAGTTCCTGATTGTCACGGCCCAGGATAGTTGAATCGCTGACAATGCAGATGTCGTCCGTGGGCTTGGTTGCAGTCAGGCGGGCTGCTTCGTTTTCAGGAAACAACTCGCGCCACTGCTTGCCGACCAGTGCATCCGGGTCGTCGTAGGCCAGAGACCTGGCCAGGGAAAGGTTGGCAAAGACTATGCTGCCGTGGCTGTCGGCAATCCAGATGCCTTCCTGGAGTCCGTTCACGAACTCGTGGCCGGCTATCAACTCCTCGAACGTAGAAATCTTCATTAGTTGTGCAACTCCATCAATAGTGCTCTTCCCCGGCCAAGAGTACAAGAGTAATCCTGACCTGGAAGGCCGCTGAAGTTTATATGGCGGATGATTATTGTCAACCATGAAACCAGGGTTGACTAGTTGGGTGTTTTTGGCATAGTCTGGGACGAGGCTCAATGTGCCCAAACGGCTTCTTATAGTACTCACTTTCGCGCTTCTGGCAGGCGGTGTGGTTCAAGCTGGCTGGTTGCTGGAAGAAAGGCTGACCGAGCGGCCTGATTTGTCTGACAAGACCACTCTGAACAACGCTCGTGCCATTGCCAGCGACCCTGATGGGGACCTGCACGTGGTGTGGTATGGCAAGACCGACGACAGGTATCAGGTTTGGTATTCGCGTTGCGATGCCAGGACCAGGACATGGTCGGAAGACACTGTGATCAGTGATGAAGACAGTGGTGCCTGCTATCCTGCAGTCGCCACTGATGATTCCGGCAATGTCCATGTGGTCTGGCAGGTTGGGCCGGAGCGATACGGCTTTGCGCTGAGGTATCGTCGCCGAGATGTCTTGACTGGAGAGTGGGGACCGTTTGAGACTGTTGTTGACTCAGGGATTCACGTTGAGCGGCCGTCGATTGCTGCCCGAAGTCCGGATTCCGTTGTGGCTGGATGGGATCAGCAGTTCCCATCTCAATTCGAGAATGTTCTTATGTCGGTGCGGACTACTTTGGGTTGGTCGGAACCAGAGGCCGTGAGTGAAATAGCATCTTCCAGAAATGCAATGGCCTCCGTAGGTATTGATTCAATGGGCCGGATTGAGGTCCTCTGGAGATGTTCGGCTGCGGAACCGCAGATTCTGTTCCGGTGGCGGTCTGACACCGTGTGGAGCAGAATTGACACCCTCCAAAGCGGCTACCAATGTGCCGCGCCAAGTCTATGGGTTGAGAGTGACGGCACTTTGCACGCAGTCTGGATGGGGGATATTCTAGGAGGCAGCGGAGAATACCTAATCTACCGTCAGCGCCGCGGTGGTGCATGGCGTGATACGGTAGTTCTGCCAAGAGTTTCCCGGCATCCGCAACCGGCTTCGATATGTGCTGATGAGTTTGGAAGAATTCATGCGGTTTGGTGTGCAGACATGACTATTTTAGGTCTCGAGGTGTTCTATTCCACAGCCGAGGATAGCGGCAAATCCTGGGCTGTTCCTTTTCGCTTGACCAATGCCAGTCAGCGCCGCGAGAATCCGACTTTGTGCTGCGGCCCAGGCACAAATATCCAACTTGTCTGGACCGACTACCGTCATGCAATCGGCCCGCGTCCTGATGTATACTGCTGCAGATATGAGGTGCTTCACGATGTCGGGGTGCTGCGGATTGAGCGGCCTCAAGGAATGGTGGACTCTGGTGCAGTGGTTACTCCGAGCGCCTGGATTGGCAATTACGGTGATTCTACAGAAACCGGAGTCCGGGTGTGGTTCAGGAGTGATACGGTGCGAAGTGAGCGGGTGATTGCGGAGATTCTGCCGGGAGATTCGCTGCCTGTGGAATTCGACTCGTTGTTGGCCAAGGAACGCGGATGGCGCATGATGTCATGCTCGACCGCCTTGGAGGGCGACATCAATCCTGACAACAATGCCGTATTCGATTCTTTCTTTGTCTGTGTGCGGGATGTTGCGGTGGAGAGCATAATCGCGCCGCGCGGAGTCCAGCCACGGGGCACAATTCAGCCCAGAGTTCTTGTGCACAATCAGGGCAACGTTTCGGCAGACTTCATCTGTCGATTCCGGATAGAAGACTCGGCTGGTGTGGCCTATGCGGAATCGGTGCCGACCTCGCTGGGCGCTGGTCTGATTCATGAACTTGCGTTCCCGTACTGGGTTGGCCAGACCGGGTTCTATTGCGCCAGATGCTCGGTGGATTACGTTGGTGACATGCACCCGGAGAATGATACCGCTTCAACTCCATTTGAGCTCTACTGGCGAGACGTTGGTATTACTGGGATATTGTGGCCACCGGCGGTGGTTGATTCGGGTATCACTGGCTGGCCGACTGTCAGGGTTTGTAACTACGGCAGCAGGAGTGAAGGCTTTTGCGCATTCCTTGGAATTGAGCCTGACTACTCCGACTGTCTGGTTGTGGAAACTCTCACACCCGGGCGCGACACGACTCTGCGTTTCGCCAACTGGGAACCGTTTGTCAGGGGGCAGCATCCGCTTGTCTGTTCGCTTTGCTGTTCCGGGGACATGAACCTGGAAAACAATGTGGTTGCGGGCAGCCTGTTCATTCAGGTGCGGGATGTTGCGGTAGAGAGCATAATCGAGCCGGTTGGGGCTTTGCCGTTAGATACGGTCTGGCCCAAAGCATACGTTCACAACCGGGGCAATGTGCCGGCTCAGTGCACCTGCCGTTTTTGGATAGCTGGTTCCTTGGGTGTGGTTTATGCGGATACAATTGCGCCCGAGCTTGAACCGGAGTCGGGTCAGATGCTTGAGTTTGACCCCTGGCTGGGCGAGCCGGGCGAATATCTGGCACACTGCTCAACTTCTTGTGAAGGCGATATGCACCTTGAGAATGATACTACTTCAACTCCATTTGAGCTCTATTGGCGAGACGTTGGTATCGTTGAAGTGGTATGGCCGCCAGCGGTGGTTGACTCGGGTATGACCGGCTGGCCGACTGTCAGGGTTTGTAACTACGGCAGCAGGAATGAAGGCTTTGGCGCATTCCTTGGAATTGAGCCTGACTACTACGACAGTCTTGTCGTCGAAAGCCTGATGCCGGGCCACGACACGACAGTCCGTTTCACCGACTGGCACCCGTTGATAAGAGGCCGGCAGCCGCTTGAGTGTTCGCTTTCCTGTCCCGGGGATATGAACCTTGAAAACAACCTGGCAGCACGCAGCGTATTCGTCCGGGTTCAGGACGTCTGTGTTGCCGGGATTGTTTCGCCTGTTGAGATAGTGCGTGAGGATACGGTCGTTCCGAAAGCGCGTGTCGGTAACCAGGGCAATGTGACCGCAAACTTGTCATGTCTATTTACGATAACCGATGACAGTCTGTGCTATTCTGACTCACTTCAGCTTGAGCTTGCACCCGGGAGCGTAACCTTGGCGGTCTTCCGGCCATGGCCAACTCATATCGGCGGATTTACCGCTCGTTGTACCGTCTGTTACGAACCTGATGTCCATCCGGAAAATGATACTGCGAGCCGCGCTTTCCAGGTAGTCCGTAGTGATGTCGGTGTTATCGAGATTGTCTGGCCGGGAGCGACTGTGGATTCCGGTGCGGCTGGCTCGCCTCGGGCCCGGGTGAAGAACTTCGGCAGTCAGTCCGAGGATTTCCCGGTTCTGTTCAGAATCGGGAGCCAATACGCAGACACCGTGAATGTGGTCGGGCTCGCACCGGAGGAAGAACGGGAAGTGGCATTCGCAGACTGGCAGGCTCTAATCCGGGGCACGTGCCCTTTGTGTTGTTCAGCCATGCTTGATGGCGACAAGATAGACATAAACAACGCCAGCGCAGGCTCTGTTTTCGTCCGGGTCACGGATGTGGGCGTAGCTGAAATCCTCAGACCGGTCGGGACCATCGGGCTGGGCGAGATTGAGCCGCTTGTTCTGGTGACAAACTACGGCAATGAGAGAGCGGTGGCCGGTTGCTACGTCGAAATCCGAAGTGGTGCG
>JAUWNN010000205.1 GCA_030612625.1 Caldifarciminota bacterium | reverse complement strand
CCAGGCCTGGGCTCTGGTCGAGCCTCTTGTCAGGTCAACTATAGACAAACACGGTGTCACTCTTGGCTGGCGCGGTCAGTACTTCTCCTGCGGCCGGGAGCTGACCCCGCTGTTTCGGACCCTGGCTGGCGCAAGGCTGGTTGCGGAAATGAAGCTCGTCTTGCGCAAGTGGGTTGCACTCGGGTTGGACTCGGCACTGGTTCAGGCCGTTATACGGGTCTGCTGCAAGGAGTTGCTCTGGCCGGTTGTGCAGGTTCTTCCTGTAAAGCCCAAACCCGTCAGGCTACGCCGCAAGAAAAGAAGTTATCAGGAGGCTTTGGAACAAGGCGAAGCTTCACTCGGGCGCAGCCGGACAATAGAGCAGCAGGCTGTCCGACACCGCAGAGCGGCAATGCACAGCCGCGAAGTCAGCCGGATTGTGCGCAGGGTGCTTCTCGAACATGATGTCCCGCTCAAGCAGTTCATCAGATACAACGCATTTACCTTTCGGCTGGACAAGCTCAAGCGCAACTACGGTGACAAGACACTCGAACAAGCCGCACTCGACCTGGTTGACCTATTCGAAGCCAAAGGCCTTGACCGAGAAGTCCTGCTTGACCTGTGCCGCGAAGTGGCAGAGGTCGAAGTCGGCTGACCGGTTGACGACTTCGCTTTTCCGCCTACACTGACTCATGGAGGTGCCATGAAAAAGGCAATTCTGATTTCAGCCCTCATCCTTCTGGTTTCATCCTTGTCCTTTGGCCAGTGGCTGGAGACGACCATATACCTACCTGATTCTCTCAGCGGTCTGGTCCAACCTCAGTGTCTGGCATACTGTCCAGCGAACAACACGGTTTACCTGGGTGGTAATTCTGGCAACAACATACTGGCGATTTCTGCGGCCACGGGTGAGAAGGTAGCGAGGATACCTGCTGGCCTGGGTGCGGTTTTTCTCTGCTACAACCCGATCAGCCACAAGATGTATTCCGCTGACCGTCGCAGTGAGACTGTGACGGTGGTAGATGTTCTGGCAAACGATGCGATCGCCAGTCTCCAACTGGGGAATGCTCCGTGTGCCTTGTGCTGGAATTCAACGAACAACAAAGTGTACTGCGCTTGCGACTACGACAATACGGTGTTTGTCATCGACGGAGTAACTGACAGCATTACGGCTGTCGTCGCGACCAGCTACCGGCCTCGGGCTTTGTGCCACAACACTGCGAACAACAAGATATACTGTGCGGTCGAGGACAGCGTCACAGTGATAGACGGGACTTGTGATAGCGTTGTCGCGTCTATCAGCGTTGGTGAGTCTTGGACGTTGTGCTACGACCCTCTTGATAACAAGGTCTACTGTGCGGTCGAGGACAGCGTCGTAGTGATAGATGGGGTTTGTGATAGCGTTGTCGCGACCGTTGCAGCGGGATTCGGACCCAGCGACCTGTGCTATAACCCGGTGAACAACAGGGTGTATTGCGCAAATCGCGGAGGAACCGTGACCGTAATAGACTGTGCCTCCGACAGCGTGGTCGCAACCGTTGCAGTCGCGGGAAGTCCGACTTGTCTGTGCGTGGATAGCTTGAACAACCGGGTCTACTGCGCAAGCCCAGGGTTTGTACCTTACGACAACAGAGTCTCAGTGATAGATTGTGCGTCGAACACCGTGATTGCTACCGTGGCCACAGGGAAAGGGCCTGTCGCGCTCTGCTACTGCTCAGGTTTCAATCTGGTGTGCTCAGCGAACCACGGCGACGACAACGTGTCGGTGATTGACGGGGCGAGCCACAACGTTCTGGCCACGGTTGATGTAGGCAGGTGGCCTAGCCTGCTCTGCTGCAACCTTGACTTCAGCAAGCTGTATTGCACGTACTATGAACGGCCAGGCATGACGGTAATTGACGCTGCAACCAACCGGGTGACCGCAACCTGTTCCTATCCTGGCTGGTCCTGGGCGCTCTGTTATAACCTTGCGGTCAACAAGCTGTATTGCGCAGTCCGCGACAGCGACGTGGTTGCTGTGATTGACGGAGCGACTGACAGTCTGGTCGCCAATGTCCCAGTCGGGGACGAGCCGGTCGCACTTTGCTACAACTCAGCAGAAAACAAGGTTTACTGCGCGAATCGGGGAAGCAATCAGCGGCCAACAGACTCAACGGTGACGGTCATCGACTGCCGAGCTGACACCGTGCTTACAACAGTGACGGTTGGACAGCTTCCCATGGATGTCTGCTACAATCCAGTGAATAACAGGGTCTACTGCGTCTGCGCTTGGGATGACCGCGTTGCTGTCATTGATGGTGTGAGCGACAGCGTGATAACTACCATCAGGGTCAGGGGGAAGAGTGCCCTCTGCTGCAATTATGTCAGCAACAAGATTTATTGCTCGGACCACAACACCGTTGCCGTAATCGATGGAGCAACCGACAGTGTCATTGCGACTGTTGACAGTGGTGGAAGCGGGCTGTGCTATAATCCGACCAGCAACAAGGTGTACTGCTCCTATGGCGGCAGGATAGTCATAATCGACGGCGAGACAAACCGGCCAACGTATACCGAACGAGTTAGGGCCGGAACTCGCGCTCCGTGCTGTGACTCCGTTAACGACAAGGTATATTGTACCTGCTACGGTGGTGATACCGTTGTGGTCATCGACGGACCGACGAACCACGTAGCTGGGAGAATCAAGGTGGGCTCTTGGCCGCGCACGCTTGCTTGGAATCCGATTCGAGGCCGGATGTACGTAGCGAACCGCGACGGCAGCAGCATTTCAGTGATTCGAGATAGCATGCCGCCAGGAGTGGAAGAAGAAAGGCCAACAGCTTACGGCTCAGGGCTGACGGCCCGGCCGACAATGGTGAAGGCGATTCTGTCGCTCTACGGCAAAGAACCCGCCATCCTTCTCGACATCACCGGCCGCCGTATCATGGAACTCGTGCCGGGCCCAAACGACATCCGGCATCTGAGCCCAGGCGTTTACTTTCTGAAGGCTGAAGGCGGAAGGATGAGGGATGAAACCGCCAAGACCGCCAAGATAGTGATTCAGCGCTAGATGTTTTGGAGTGTGGGAGTACGCTGCCGTACTCCAAGTCACCCGGCCTTGGCGGTTAACTCAATGGCGAATGGCGAATTAGTGCGGAAGCGTGCCGCAGTCGCTTCGCTCCTTCGCAATGACAGCGGGGTCTGCGGCTTTACCTTTTGCGATTTGCACTTTGACTTCTGACTTCCGCCTTCTGCCCTCATCTGTGTTCATCTGTGGTTCTCACTCTGCCTTTCTTTGTGTTTAGTTTTCCTCTTGGCGTTCTTGGCGGTTGAATTCTCCACCCTCACCTCAGTCCTCTCCCGTCAAGGGAGAGGAGGCCTATCACAGGCTCTGCGGTTTTGGCTCTTGCAGTTTGCACTTTGACTTCTGACTTCTGCTTTCCGCCTTCATCCTTTGCCCGAGTCATATTGACTTCCGATTAACCCGGGGCTATGATTGGGCAGCAGATGGACTCTTTTGCGGTTGCAACCAGGTCTCGAAATGAGTTCAAGGACATCACCGACCAGGTCCAGGCCGCGGTCGGAAAGATTGGGAAGAAATCCGGCATCTGCTTCATCTATACCCCCCACACAACCGCGGCGGTCACTGTGAACGAAAGCTATGACCCGGATGTGGCAAAGGACATCAATGACACCCTGTCCCGGCTCGTGCCGTATTCCAGAAGCTACGCCCATACCGAGGGCAATGCCGACGCCCATATCAAGGCGAGTCTTGTGGGCTGCTGCGCCCAGGTCCCGGTCACAAACGGCCGGCTGGCCCTGGGCCGGTGGCAGGGAGTCTTCTTCTGCGAGTTTGACGGCCCGCGCCAGCGAAAGGTAGAAGTCAGAGTTCTAGGCAGTTCAGCGTAATCCAGGAGGTAGCAAGAATGCACAAGAAGCTGTTCATTCCCGGCCCGACCGAAGTGCGGGAAGAGGTCCTCAAGGCTCAATCAAAATGGATGATTGGCCACCGGACCAAAGAGTTCGGCGAACTGTACCACAACTGCGTCACCAAGACCAAAGAGATACTCAATACTGCGAATCATGTGATGTGGTTCACCGCATCAGGCACGGCCACGATGGAAGGCGCAATCCGCAACATCGTTGATGGCAAGGTGCTCCATTGCATCAGCGGCGCGTTTGCCGATAGGTGGTTCAAAATCTCCAAGGCCTGCGGCAAGGACGCCGCTTCGATAGAAGTCGAGTGGGGCAAGGCCGTCAAGCCTGAGATGGTCGAAGCAGAGCTGTCCAAAGGCAGTTACATGGCTTTGGCCATCACCCAGAACGAAACCTCAACCGGCGTGCGCCTGCCTATCGAGGAAATCGCCAGAATGGTGCGCTCCAGGTTCCCGGACGTTTTCATCCTGGTGGATGCGGTTTCCGGCCTGATGGGAGACTGGTTTGAGATTGACGAACTGGGTCTGGATGTCGTGGTCGCCTCCAGCCAGAAAGCTATCGCCCTGCCCCCCGGCCTGGCAGTAGCAGTTGTGTCTGAACGGGCTCTGGAAAAATGCCGCACCGTTCCTGCCCGGGGCTATTATCTTGATTACGATGCGATGATGAAGCGGTACGATAAGGACCACCAGACACCCACCACTCCGGCCATCTCCCTGTTCTATGCGCTTGAGGTCGAACTTGACCACATCCTGGCCGAAACCATGAAGTCCCGGTACGAGCGCCACCTTGAACTAGCCAAGTTCACCCGTGACTGGGCCAAACGATACTTCGAGCTTTTCCCTGAGCCCGGATACGAATCGGTCACCCTGACCACAGTCAAGAACACCAGGGGCATCAGCGTCAAGGACCTGAACACAGCCCTGGCTGAAAAAGGGATGCAGATTTCCAACGGCTACGGCAAGAAACTGAAGGAAAAGACCTTCCGCATCGCGCACATGGGCGACTTGACCCTTGCCGATATGAAAGAGGTAACCTCGGCAATCGAGGAAATCCTCAAGTTGTAGCAGCCGGCCTGCTGTCTGATAGCCGGCCGGCACAAGACCGAAAGGAGGGGCGAGCTGGCACTGCTCTTTCTGGCTCTTGGTCTGATTGGCCCGGGAATGGAGAGAACAGGACCGGCTTGCTCTTATTCGCCGGCCCCGTATCAATCCGCCTATCTCATCCGATTCGCTAACGGCATTGTGGTCAATACACAAACAGAGCCACCGGTCGCCGCAGGCGCGGTTCTCAATTCCGGCACCTACTGGCTGGCGAACCTGACCGGTCCGGTCGGTCAGGAATGGCTCGGCAAACTCAACAGACTCGGAGCTGAGCCGGTCTGCTACCTGGCTTTTCAGACCATAGTCTGCCGGGTAAAGCAAAACCTTCGGGCTCAGGACATCACCAGGCTTTGGTTTATCCATTGGCTCGGCCCTTTTCTACCTGAGTACAAGTTAGCACCGGAGCTTGATTCAGCAAGTGGCACCATAGAACTGATCCTCGCGCTCTGGCCTGAAGAACCTGCGCAGCCTGTTGCCGATGCAATCCTCGCTGCCTGTGGTTCACTCCTGCGCGCCGGCCCGCGCACCATCCG
>JAUWNN010000022.1 GCA_030612625.1 Caldifarciminota bacterium | reverse complement strand
AGACGTTCTTCCGATCTTTCTGATTTTGGCTTTAATCGCTGATTTTTTGATGGGGCAGGATGGCGTAATACCTCTTCCGCCTAACCCCGGGCCTTTTCCAGAACCGCCTGATTTGATTCTGGTCTAGGCGTGGACTGATTCCGTTTCAGTCTGGTTGAGCAAGTTGTGGCCGGCCTGTCTCCGGGCCGGCCAGTTTCTTCGGCAGATTCCTGGCCGGGCGTTGACTGGGTCAGGTGGCGTCGTATAATGACTGGCGGTTCTGCTTCTGGCACCTGCGCGGAGCGTAGAACGCGCCAGTTTAATGAATAAGAAACCTGTTTCTTCTCCGGCCGCGGCACGCGGCCGGAGGGTGGCCACAAACCGGAAGGCGCTTCGGGATTTCGCTATTCTGGAGAAACTGGAGGCTGGGATAGAGCTGTCCGGAACTGAGGTGAAGTCGCTGCGCACAGGTGAGGTTTCTCTGGACGAAGGGTATGCCAAGGTTGAGAATGGCGAGGTTTTTCTCTATGGGGTTTACATTGCGCCCTATGAGCAGGGCAATATCTTCAATCGGGACCCGAGGCGAAAACGCAAGTTGCTGCTTCACCGCCACCAGATAAGGCGGCTTTTCGGCAAGACCACTCTGCGGGGACTCACTCTTGTTCCGTTGCGGCTCTATTTTTCCAAGCGCGGCCTTGCCAAGGTGGAACTGGCGCTCTGCCGGGGAAAGAAGCTGGTTGACCGGCGCGAGGAACTGAGACGGCGGGCCATGGAGCGCGAGGACCGGCTGGCATGACAGTGGTGAATCGAATGCCGAATGCTGAATACCGAGTGTCAAATGTCGTTCCGCGCCGGAGGTGGAGGTGCTGTCCGACAGCACAATGTCAATTCCGGCTGTTAGTGCTGGCTTTGTTGCTGTTACCGACTTTGGGGCTGAGCCGTCGTATCAGAGTTGCAGACGAGGAGATTCCGGTGCGCAGGGAGGCCGGGGTTGAGTATGTGCCGCTGTCCCGACTGGTGCAAGCACTCAACGGCAAGTCCTGGCGGGTGCACGACCGGTTTGTCGTGGTCCTGCCCGGTGATTCGCTGAACCCGGAGCAGGAGTTTGTGTTCTGGGTGGACAGTAACCTGGTGCGCGTGCGCTCGCAGAGAGCCGAGGCCGACCAGGAAATCCTGCTGCCGATGAGTTCCAGGCTGGACCAGGAACAACTCTACCTCCCGGTCTTTGGTCTGGCCGATGTTTTCCCTGAGCTTGTTTCGACAGTTCCGGTCCTGCGTCTGGCAGATGTGTCTGAGAATGGAGATACGTTGGTGATTCGGTTTGAAACTGAGGGGGATTCAGTCGCGTGGTACGGTGAAATCCGTTCCAGTCTCGAGTACAGGTTGGTTGTTGGTGCCCGGTGCGATTCGGTTTCAGCCCAGCAACTGGGCATTATTCCGATTCTGGCGGCCAACGGCCTGGTTCAAACGGCAAGGCTGAATGGAGTGATACCGGAATCTGCCAGCGGAGGGCAGAATCAAAGGGCCGGGACAGTGATTCATTTCATGTTCCGGCAGCCGGCAGGGGTCGAGATGGCTGCTGATTCAACGGGGTTGGTGGTACGTGTCTGGCCGAAGCCGCAGCGTCGGGTTCGGCGGGTCGTGGTTGACCCGGGCCATGGGGGCAAAGACCCGGGCGCGGTAGGTCAGCAGGGCACTCTGGAGAAGACGATAGTCATGGATGTCTCCCGGCGTCTCAAGAAAAAACTGGAAGTGCAAGGGTTTGAGGTGCTACTGACCAGGAGCCGGGATGAGTATGTGTCCTTATCAAGCCGGTCCAAGTATGCAAATGAGCACAAAGTGGACCTGTTCATCTCGATTCACGCCAATGCCGCGCCGAACAAGCAGGCGTGCGGGTTCGAAACCTATTTTCTGTCCGAAGCGAAAACCGACTGGGAACGAGCGGTGGCGGCGCGCGAGAACGCGGCCCTCGAGTTTGAGATGCAGGACTCGCCCGGGACAACCGACGAACTGGAGTTGATTCTGGCCGACCTGGCGCAGAATGAGTTCCTCTGTGAGTCGAGCGAGTTGGCAGCGTGCATTCAGGAGAAGACAGTTCCTCATGCCCGTATCAAGGACCGCGGGGTGCGCCAGGCCAATTTCTTTGTGCTGCGCAACAACTATATGCCCGCGGTGCTGGTGGAGTGTGGATTCCTGAGCAACCGGAGCGAGGAGAAGCTGCTTCGTAATCCTGCTCATCGCGAGCGGGTGGCCGAAGGCGTCTGTCGCGGGGTGGTGAAGTTCGTCAAGCAATATGAGCAGCGTATCAACGGCAGCTGACCCCTCCGCTCCGATTGGGGTTTTTGACTCTGGAATCGGGGGCCTGACTGTTGTACGGGCATTGCGGGTCCGGTTGCCAAAGGAAAGCATTATCTATTTCGGCGATACGGCCCGGGTCCCGTATGGGACCAAGTCCGCAGAAACGATAACCCGTTTCGCAATACAGGACGCCGATTTTCTGGCCAGCCGCGGGGTGAAGCTGATTGTAGCGGCCTGCCATTCTGCTTCGTCCGCTGCCCTGGCTGAGCTTACGCGGCGTTTCGCTGTGCCGGTTCTTGGCGTCATAGAACCCGGTGCCCGGGCCCTGGTGGCGGCTACCAGGAGCAATCGGGTGGCGGTTATCGGCACGAATGCGACTATCACTTCGGCCGCGTACGAGCGGGCGATAAGGGCATTGCGTTCTGATGTTGAGATTCTGGCAAAACCAACACCTCTGTTTGTGCCGCTGGCTGAGGAAGGCTGGCTCGACGGCGATGTTGCCGAGATGACCGCCCGGCGCTACCTCTCCGGGCTGGCCCAGGAGAAGATTGATGCTCTGCTTTTAGGCTGCACCCATTTCCCTTTGCTGACACCGGTTATCAGCCGGGTACTGGGGCCTCAAGTCCGGTTGATCGATTCTTCGGAGGAGACAGCAGTTGCTGCTGCCGAACTGCTTCGGAGCAGAGGAATGCTGAATCCGAAAGGTCCTGCTCTTCACCGGTTCTACCTTTCAGACCTGACCCCGGGCTTTGAGGCAATCGGCGCAAGGTTTCTGGGCGCACCTCTTGGTGAGGTGGTGCGTACTTCGGTTGGAGAATGAGAACGATGAACGAAGAACGAGCGACGAATTTGACTTCTGACTTCTGCCGTCCGCTTTTTGACCTGGAGAGGAAATGAGGTTGGGTGGTCGGAGCCCGGACGAGTTGAGGCCGGTAAGTCTGGAGCTTGGGTATCTCAAGTACGCTGAGGGGTCCTGCCTCGCAAGTGCGGGCAATACTCAGGTCCTGTGCGCCGCATCAGTTGAGAAGCGGGTGCCGCCGTTTCTTGTCGGGACCGGCCAGGGCTGGGTTACTGCTGAATATGCGCTGCTACCCCGTTCCACTCATCAGCGCACCGCACGTGAGTGGGAGCGACCTCGGGGCCGGACCCAGGAAATCAAGCGTTTCATCGGCCGGGCATTGCGCGCGGTCTGCGACTTATCGGCATTGGGCGAACAGCAGGTAATCGTGGACTGCGATGTGATTCAGGCTGACGGCGGGACCCGCACTCTGGCCCTGACCGGCGGGTTCTGTGCGCTGAAACAGGCGATTGAGACACTCAAAGGACAGGGCAGAGTCGAGCGCAGTCCGATAATCGAACATGTGGCGGCAACCAGTGTCGGCAAGGTTGACGGCGAGCTTCTTCTGGACCTGATTTATGAGGAGGACTCCCGCGCCGAAATGGACATGAATCTGGCTCTGACTGAAAGCGGCCGGATTGTGGAAATCCAGGCAACGGCTGAAGGGATGCCGTTCACGTTTGATGAGCTTGACCGGCTGTACAATCTTGCCCGCACTGCCCTCAACCACCTTTTCGAGCTTCAACATGCGGCTTTCGGCCCGGTGCTCAACGCATGAAGCGTGAAGCGTTGAGCGTAAAGAAGTTCCGGCGTATCGCCTCGGACCGGCTCTGGGGTAAACGGCTTGACCAGTATCTGATTCTTTCCGGTCTCGGGGTATCCCGGTCACGGGCCGCCCACCTGATTGAGGAAGGCAAGGTGCTTGTCAACGCCAGCCCGGTCAAGCCCAGCTACCGGGTCAAACCAGGAGATGAAATCACGGCCGAGTTTGAACATGAGCCGGAAATCACCATCGAGCCCCAGCCGATGGACTTAAGCTTCGTGTATGAGGACGACGACATTATCATTCTCGACAAGCCGACCGGAGTTGTGGTCCATCCGGCCCGGGGCAATCGGGACAACACCCTGGTGAACGGGTTGCTCTATCACTGCAAGAACCTGCCGCTGCGCAAGGATTCGCTCACCCGGCCCGGGGTGGTGCATCGCCTGGACAAGAATACCACTGGTTTGCTGATGTTCGCCAAGACCGATGCGGCGCTTACGAATCTGGGTAGCCAGGTGATGCACCGGACTGTGGTGCGTGAATATGCAGCGTTCGCGTGGGGAGACTTTGAGCTGGAGGAAGGCACGGTAGATGCACCAATCGGTCGCCACGCCATTGACCGGACAAGGATGGCGGTGACGCCTTTCTCGGCCAAGACTGCGGTTACTCATTATCAGGTTTTCAAGCGCTACAACGTCTGCACCTATCTGAGACTGCGACTCAAGACCGGTCGGACCCACCAGATTCGCGTGCACATGCAGCACCTTGACCATCCGATTGTCGGGGACCCGGAGTACGGCGGACGCAGTCCCGGAGTGATTCAGTACCGTCAGCACATGGGGATGTACAAGGAGATGACGGCGATTATCAAGCGGCAGGCGCTGCACGCGGCCCGGCTGGGATTCAACCATCCGCGCACCCGGAAGTACATCGAGTTCTCCTCGTCATTGCCCGGTGATATGGAACAACTGCTTTACTGTCTGGAACGGCACACCAGAATGCGGGACTACGAATGACGAAAGAAAACCACAGATTAACACAGATGAACCTAGCGCGGCCCCCGAAGGGCCGCAACCAAACCAGGATTAGCCACGAAATCACGAAAGGCACGAAACAGGAATGACAGCGGAAAACATCTTCGCGAAAGCGACGATCATGTACCCTTGTAGTACAGAAGGAAGAAGTCAGAAGTCAAAGTGCAAATTGGAAAATGCAAAACCGCAGACCTCCGCTGTCATTGCGAAGGAACGAAGCGACTGCGGCAATCTTCCGTTGCAGGCGGATAGCGGTCTGCGGACAGCGGAAAGCGGATTGGAACCGCCAAGGACGCCAAGGGAAGAGTGAACCACAGATGAACACAGCAAACTACGGACTACGAATGTCGAATCGGACATCGGAACGGTACTAGAACTCTAGAACCCTGGAATCCTGGACCCCTTCTTAGGAGAATAGCTTGACTGTGCCGGTTCAGCGATTAGTGTCTAATTCCTGATGCCTAATACCGGACTACGCTGGCTGATAGCGCTGGTGGTTTTGTTTCTTGCCTGTCCCGGTGATAAGAAGAGCCCCATGCCGGAACTTGTTGTGCCTGAGTGGCAGGACGGCGAAATATCAGTCTATCATATCAGTCGTAACGACTCGGTCCTGTACCGGTCCCAGGTTGGTTTGCGCTTAGACGAGGAATTCGGCGTTCCGACCGTTGTGGTTACCATAACTGTGGAGCCGGTTATGGCACGGCATTACTTCTCTGATTCCTCGGTTGTTGTGTTCCACCGCGACAATCTCACACCACTTCGCTCTTTTCGCAATATCGAGACCGATATCGGGTTTTTTGATATTGAGGCCCGGTACGACAAAAGAAAGGTTTTCGTCCGCAAGCGAAGCATTGATGGAATCGAAGAACAGCAGTTCAAGTTGCCTGCCAACTCATATGACAACGAGATGGTGCCTGTTTTCTTGCGGTCGGTGCCGCTTGTTTCGGGCACTAACTTCAGCATCAAAACGGTTGTGCCCCTGGATATGCGTATCGTGCCGGTGGATGTGATGGTGCTGGGGACAAAGAACGTGACCAGTTGGCTGGGGAATGTGATGTGCCGGGAGGTTGCTCTTATTACGCCCTACAAGGAAGTGCGGTTCTGGTACGAGCTTGAGGAGCCGCACCGTCTCATCGGGCTGCGCGACCCTGAGACCGAAACCGAAATGCTGCTTGCCGGCTATACCCGAGCGCGGGCCGATACCCTGGAACCTACTGCCCGCTGATACAGCCCTGAGACTTTGGACTGCGGCAGCGTGCTGCCGCTTTCAGAGCCGGAAGCGTGCTTCCGGCAGGACAAAGCGCAGGCGCGCCTGCGCACTCCATATAGGCCTTCTGAGTTGCTTGACATGAATTGAGCGGCTCTTATGATTACCACCTATGAGAAATCATAAGTTCTTGTCGCTGCTGGCAGTGGCCGGTCTTGCCGGGTTGACGCTGCGGTGTTCGGAAGCGCCGCAGATTGTCCGCGCGGCCAACCGGGTGGTGCTGGCCGAGCTGTTTACAGAAAAGGATTGACCGTTCTGTGAGGTCGCGGAGCGATCTCTTGACAGCTTGGCACTGACTTACGGCGATTCGCTGGTTTACTTCAGCTACTACATGCTGGGTGACCTGACGATTGAGCCGAATGTCGAACGGTGGCGATGGTATGGAACCCCGGCGTCGCCCTGGGGCTTTTTCGACGGCAGCCCGAGTCCCCAGGTGACCGAGCCGGATTCGTTCTACAGTTGGTATAAGGATATGATTGACGGCGCCCGGTCCCAGTCTACGGTGCTGGAGATGTGGCTCGATTCAGCAACGACGGTTATTGATTCACCCCTGGTGCGGGTCGGGGTTCACATCAATCCGACCGACTCGGTCGTTGACCGGATGGAAACACTAATGCTGGTGGCGATAATCTATGAGGACAGCATCCCTTATGAATCGCAACTACATGGCGGAGATACCGTCTACGCCAGGATGGTTGTCCGGCACGTGGTTGCCGACACCTGGGGGATTCCGGTTTCTTTTGAGTTCGGCACCGAGTTTGATACTACTCTTGAGATTGTGCTCGGGGACTGGCAACAGGATATGCTGGGCGCAGCCGTGTTTGTGCAGGATACTACGACAAAAGAAGTCGTACAGTCGGTGGTGAAGCGCAGGATTTGCGAATGACGAGAGAAAACCACAGATTAACACAGATGGACACAGAGGGCGCCTGGTCTGTGTGCCTTCAAGGGCCGGGGTTTATCCGTGGTTCGTTCGGAAAGTCGGAACTCGACATTCGACACTCGTAATTCGTACTTACTGAATGGAGGTGGTATTGTGAAACTGACAGGATTCGTCCTTGCGGTGCTGTTGGCCGGATGTCTGGGGTTTCCGGGCCTGGCGATTGCCGAGGATTACGAGGAGGCGACCGATTTCACGCTAGTGGATGTAAACGGGGATGAGTATACGCTTTTCGAGATGCTTGAGCGTGGCCCGGTATACATGGAATGCTGGGACCTGCCGTGCGTGAACTGCATTGTTGAGCTTGACGCACTGATGCCGGTCTTTGAGGAGCTTGAACCCTACGGGCTTCAGATAATCGCCTTATCCGTGGACAAGCCGGCCGATGAGGCCAAAGTCAAGGCTTTTGTGATAAGCAAGCAGTGGCCGTATGTCTGCCTGCTGGACCAACAGCAGGAAGTGAAAAGCGATTACGGGATTATCATCAAGCCGACCGCATACATTATCAATACCGATGGCGAGGTTGTCTATACCCATATCGGATACAAGAAGGGCGACGACGAATGAATAAAGGAGGAATTCCTCAAGTGGCTGCCGGATGAGCCACTCGAACCCGAAGAGCCGGAGGAGACCGAGGAGCCGGCCGAAGAGCCTGAAGAGCCCGAAGAGCCCGAGGAGGGCGAAGAGTAGGCGGCCGGGGTGAGGAGAATCTTGACCGTTGCGGCTGTAATAGCTCTGGTCAGTTCTGCCGGTGGTGCGAAGCTTTCGGTCAACGGGGTCAACCGGGCCGAGTTCTGGGCGTTTCTGGATTCGGCGTACTCCACCCATATGGAGGACAAGCTGGACCTGAACTTGCGGTACGGAGACCTGCGCGGTCAGGTCGGGCTTTTTCTGTATGAGCCTTCCAGGCCCTGGGATGATTTGCGGAAACCATTGCGGCTGTTTGATTACACGGTAGCGTACAGTCCGAAGAAATTGGAGATTCTTTACGGCAAGTTCTACCAGGATTTCGGCAAAGGACTGGCCTTGCGAGCCTACAAGGATGACGACTTTAGACATTACAAAAGCCTGCACGGGTTACGCGGCACCGCGCACCTGCCGCTGCGGACCAACATCGTTCTGCTCGGTGCCCGGATGCGGGACATTTTCTTCCAGGAGAATACCTACAAGATAATGAACGTTGGCGATACGCTCGACCAGGTGCTGGGTGCGGACCTTTGCTCAAGGCCGGTGAAATGGGTTGGTTTCGGGGGCCGGTATGTCAGGATAAATCGGGCCCAGGACCCGACACCCAAGGCTTTCACCGAGCTTTTCGGCGGCGACCTTTCAACAACGGTCGGGCCGGTCAGTCTGTACGGCGAGGCATGCTGGCGACTGGGCACAAAGCCGGGAATCGGGGGCCGGGAAAAGGGGTTCGGTTACTATGCCACCGGGACATTCGCCCTGCCCGGGTTCAGCGTGCTCGGCCAGTACATGGACTATGACAACATCGGATTCCCGTCCGGTGTTTACCATTACAACGACCCGCCGACGCCGATAAAGTCGGGGGTAGCCCTGGACCGTGGTATTGATGAGAAAGGCTTTGGCGCTGTCATGACCGCAACGCCTTTCAGTTCGCTGTACCTGGAAGCCGACTATGGCCGGCTATACCGGCACGATGACACCAGCGCCGGGGTCATGGAATGGGAAGGCAAGGCCCGCTACTCGCTCGGCACCGCCCTGACTATTGAGGGTGCGTTCAATTACATGGTGCAGAAGAATGTTGAGGCCGGCACTTACGAGCGGGTCGTGGACAAGCCGGTGATTCATGTCAACTATCTTATCGGCCAGCACACATTTGCGCTCGAGGCCGAGTATGCCCTGGTTGACGAAGAGCCGACCGAGCGCGGAGGATGGATTTATCACGAGACCGCGGTCGCATTGAGTTATGGTTATGGCGAGGCGCTGCTTTTCACCCTGGGCTGGCAGGGAGTGGACGTGCAACTGGCGAAGCGATATAACAACGAAACTTCATGGCCGATGTTTGAGACGGTCTGGTCAATTACCCATCGCAACATGCTCAGGGTGCGAATCGGAGCCGAGCGCGGCGGGTACACCTGCTCGGGCGGGGTGTGCCGGTTCGAAGCGCCGTTCAAGGGCATCAAGGCGCAACTCATCAGCAGGTTCTGATAAAAGGATGAAGGCGGAATGAAGCGAAGGGCTGTCTTTGTTATTCTCACAGTGCTGGGTGCTGCCGCGGTGGCCGCCGGTGTCTTGCTGGGCGACTTTGGAAGGATTCACCAGTTCGCAACCGAGATATGACTGTCCTGCATGGGGCTCGTGTAGCCCCGCACCAATGACAAACCGGTAGTTGCTCCGTGGGTAACAAGAAACGGCGTATAGCACCGTACCGGATAAGCCAGATAATTTCGGCTGTCCTGCTTAACGTTTATGTTCTGGCCTATATTCAGAACAAGATACTGTACACCGGCTTTTTCAAGCATATCCCCCAGCCGGTCCTGAACTGCTATGGCGGACCTTTGGCAGTGTTTGCCTGCCCGATAGGCTCTTTCCAGCAGATGATTGGTATCCATCAGGTTCCCTGGCTGGTAATCGGCATATTTGTGGTGATTGGCGCGTTCGTGGGCCGAACTGCTTGTGCCTGGATGTGCCCTTTCGGGTTGTGGCAGGACCTGCTTGCTAAAATCAAGGTTGGCCCAAAAGCGGAAACCAAGCGCTGGATTTCTTTCGGAGTGATTGCCGGAATCACAGCCGTGGCGTCAGTGCTCCTGGTAATCTTCGTGAACATTGACTGGTGGAAGGTGCTGCTTTTCGGCTGGCTCCCATTCACCGCACTTGCTCTCTTTGTTGCAGTCAAGGGCAAGATGGATGTTCCGAAAAGGATGTGGCTGGGAGGGCTTCTGGCTTCGGTCGGACTCGGTATTCTTGTCTGGGCCAGGTTCGGTGAAAGCTTTGGCGTGGTTGCCGGGGTGCTTGGGATGGTGATTCTGAGTCTGACCGGCCGGTGGTTTGCCGCGACTGCTGCAGCGGTAGCAGGATTCCTGATTTCGGTGCTTGGGTCTGGGTTCTGTATCGGGCCTTTGTCCGGTGCTGTTCTGGGGCTGGTTGTGGCGATTGTCGGGTTCGGGCTGGTCGTGCTCCTGGACCGGGTGGCCAAAGCTTCGCTGCCGTCAACTTATCTGAAGTTCTGGTTTTTGATTCTTGTCGTGGTTGTTGTTGCCTACAAGACCGGCCAGCCCTGGTTCTGCCAGCTTTGTCCAGCAGGAACGCTTGGCGCAGGGATTCCTCTGGTGCTCTGGGACCCGGTGAACGCGCTCCAGGGCCTTGTCGGCTGGCTTTTCTGGGTAAAAGTCGCAATTCTTCTTGTTCTGCTGGTAGCGGCCATTGCGGTCAAGCGGCCTTTCTGCCGGCTTATCTGCCCGATTGGTGCCATATATTCGGTATTCAACAAGGCGTCCCTTCTGCGGATGGAATTCGATGAAGACACCTGCACACACTGTCGAATCTGCCGTAAGGTCTGCCCGATGAATATCGAACCTTGTGAAAACCCGAATCAGCTTGAGTGCATCCGCTGCTTTGAGTGTGTCTGGAACTGCCCGAAGAAGAGCCTGAGGATTCGAGTCTGAACCGGCTGCAGAAGATTCCTGCCACAGAGAGCACAAGAAGGGCAGAATGAAACCACAGATAGACCTAGCGCGGCCCCCGAAGGGCCGCAACCAAACCATGATTAGCCACGAAATCACGAAAGGCACGAAACAGGAATGACAGCGGAAAACATCTTCGCGAAAACGACGATCTTGTACCTTTGTAGTACAGATGAAGGCAGAAGTCAAAGTGCAAAAGGCAAAACCGCAGACCCTGCTGTCATTGCGAAGGAGTCCCTACGGCCACGTCATTGCGAGCGAAGCGAAGCAATCTTCCGGTGGCCTCGGGGCAGGCTCCGCGACTGCGGCAATCTTCCTGCCTGATGTGACCTCATCCTTCCTGATGGTGAAATGAGAAAGCCGGACTGGCTGAGGATGCGGTTGGCCTCGGGGTCGGAATTCGAGCAGGTGAACGAGAAGCTGCGCAGATACCGGCTCAACACGGTCTGCACCTCGGCCCGGTGTCCGAACCTTGCTGATTGCTGGGGCCGGGGCACCGCCACTTTCATGATTCTCGGCAATGTCTGCACTAGGCTTTGCCGGTTCTGCTCAGTTGCGACCGGAAACCCGTACGGCAAAGTTGACGAGACCGAGCCGGACCGGGTCGCAGAAGCGGTGCGCGACCTGGGTTTGAAATACGTGGTGCTGACTTCGGTTGACCGGGATGACCTCGAAGACCTCGGCGCGGGCGCGTTCGCCCGCACCGTGGTCAAAGTCAGAAGGCAGAACGCAGAAGTCAGAACGCAAGACAATGGCCAGCGAGTCCGAGTTGAGGTTCTCACCCCTGACTTTGGGGCGAGGCGGGAGCTTCTCCGGCAGGTGATTGACGCCGGGCCGGATGTTTTCGGCCACAATATCGAGACCGTCGAGCGAATCAGCCCAGAAGTGAGGGACCCTCGGGCATCATACGAGCAGTCTCTTGGCGTGTTACAGACTGTGAAAGAGCTGGCACCGGAAATTCTGACTAAGAGCGGGCTGATGGCGGGCCTGGGTGAAACCGACGACGAAGTTCTTCAGGCAATGCGCGACCTGCGCAGAACCGGGTGCGACATTGTGACTATTGGTCAGTACCTGCAGCCGAACAAACGTTGCCTGGTGGTTGCGCGGTATGTTGAGCCGGCACAGTTCAAGCGCTGGGAACAGCAGGCCTTGGACATGGGGTTTCGCAACGCGTTCTGCGGCCCATTGGTGCGCAGTTCGTACATGGCTGAGCAGGTCTTCAGCAGAGACCAAGCTCGCATAGCTTCTGGCATTCAGACTGGCACTCAATTTGGCTATTATCCTGGCGGCTAATCTGGGAACCAGCCTGGCCGGACTCCTGGTTACGCACTTGGAGAAGTATCTACCTCTTACGACGAACCGAGGAGGTTCGGCGCGGCAGACTAAAGGGTGACCCCCTTGCGCTGCGCAGGGTGTCACCCTCGCCCGGCGATGAGAAACAACGAGAAAGCTTCACTTACAGCGACAAACTTATGAATTCCGGGCCTGAAAGCGTGCCGGCACCCGGATTGTCAGAAGGGAATCAGACCGGATGTGCCTCAGCGGCACCGACCCTGGTCCGTCGTGCGACTACAGTCAGGCTTACGCCTCGATGTAAGTCCAACTGACCGAAATGGATGCTGCCGCCATTGCTACTGTCCCCAATACGGGTAACGTCCCCTCTTTTCCTCTTTTCCTTCTCTGGTGTCTTCCGCAACCGCGCTGATGAGTCCATACAGCATTCCTGCAAGCTCATCGCTATCTCAGCGAAAACCGTTTGCGGGGATAGTCAACCATGAGCACGAATTCACTCAAGAAGCCTTCCGCTCCCAACAGGGGCACACTCAGACCAGTCATGAAATCAACATGCGTGTCCTCGGTGGCGTAACCGCATTCGGGCAACTCTACTCTAACGACATGGGAATAGGCCGTGGTGTCGCCATTGCCGGTGCTTATCCGTTTCGGCTTGCCGGACCTCAGCCGGAAGCCCAGCATAGGCGCCAAGTAGGCAGGTAGTGCGCAGGCATCGGCGCCGGTATCTATCAGAGCATACGCACTGACCGCTTGCTGTGTGGCCGGATTGACGACCGTCACGGGTAACCACGGTCGCAACGGATCGCCCGGGGCGAGACGTGAGAAAGGCCGTTCCAGGGGCTTCATCCGAGTCAGGCGCCGCGTGCGTAGATCTGGACTGTGTCCTTACTCTGAATGTAGACGATCACCGGTTTGCGGTAACCTTTCTTGAGCGCCACGGCATGGACTCTCTTCGGATCCCGACCATGCGCGATTACCCTCCTTTTCCTGAAGTCGCTCAGTGCGACATACTGACAGCGATACTTGTCACTTCTGATTATGGTTTCTTTCATTCATTCTCCTTACCTCGCTACTCTAGTGTCTGACAGCCTGTCTGTCAAGGCTTTCCATTCGGCTTTTGTGAAAGCACAGCGATAATGTCATAGGCCCGCCGTTTTCGGCGGGCAGAAAGAAGGATGCCGCAAAGCGGCAGACTTCAAGATGAAAAGAAAAATCTTATTCATCAAGGGCCGGCGCAAAGCGCCGTCCTTTCCTTTTGCAGTCTGCCGCGAAGCGGCATCCTGGCACAGGGAAAATGTCGGTCTTGACGGTGACGCTACAACTGCTCAGCAGATCGGTTATGCTGGATGCATGGATAAATCACAAGTTCTACTCAAGGAGCGCGAGTTGGTCAGGCGCTATGTCGAGCCGGCACAGTTTGAGCGCTGGGAACAGCAGGCCCTGGACATGGGGTTTCGCAGCGCATTCTGCGGCCCTCTGGTGCGCAGTTCGTACATGGCTGAGCAGGTGTTCAGTTCCGAGCCTGTCAGGTAAGAGGAAGTCACCAGTCCATCCGGCCGGGTTTCCGGGTCCAGGACTGGCCCGAATCGTGGCGGAACTTCTGGCCAATCACTGAGCTGAGCTTCTGGACTTTCAACTTAAATCTCGAAGCTATATGGCACTTACCACTTCCGGGCAAACAGCCGTCCAAACGGCCAGGTAGACTGTGGAGCAAACAGCCGACTGAACCGCGTAGCGAATAGCGTGGTAAACAGCGAACCAGACAGTCCAGTAGAGAGTTTGCTGGAGAGCAGGGTGAAGGGTCGAGCAGACAGCCGAGCAAACGGCTCACCAAAGGGCGGACCGAACCGCGAGCCAGGCAGCGGACTGAACTGCGAATTAGACTCTGGGGCAAGCTCCGAACCGAACAGCAAGCCAGACAGTCGAGCAAAGGGCCATCTGCACTGCCGACTGAACACCAGACCAGACAGCGAGCCAAACTGCGCAGGGAACTGTCTACCAAGTGACCTACGGGCCGGAAAGCTTCACTTACGAGCCCGTTCTGAGCATATGCTCATTTCCGCTGGGAAGCCCTGCCTTCAGTGCGAATAGTTTCGACTATACCACTTGCATGTCCTGTGAATAGTTGCAGCAATCCAAAATGGATTGCTATAGTCATCGGGATATGTCATCTATGTGGAGATTATCAAAATAGTTGGTGAGATATGAATTATTACTTGACATTGGGGATATCATGTGTATAATTAGGACTATGAATAGTATTTCGTGGAGCCCGAGAAAATTAGACTTTACATGGAGGATATATGGCGAATGAAAGCAAGACGGAGAGATTCAGGCGCATTGCCACCAGGCGAACCAACAAAGTCTTGTATGCACTTCGGCTTTTACAAAATTGCAGCAACCGGTCCACCTATGAGTTCACCGATGAACAGGTGCGCACGATATTCAATACGATTGATAAACAGCTCACCGAAACCAAGGCGAAGTTCAAGAATACCGGCAAGCTTGAGTTCAAGCTGTAACGTTATGAGTGAAAGAATTGGTCACAGTGAGCATAAAGGTAGAAGCTCACGTCAGCGCATAGAATGTCCTCCGGAGAGCTACGCGGACTTAGGTCTGGACCAACTGGTTGCTTTCTGCGTTGATTCCATTCTGTCGAACAACGAGGAGTGTACCTTCGAGCGGCTTGTGTATGAGTGCTTTACTAGATTTCCTAAGAAATTCGGGTTCGAACGATATCCCCACTGGCCCGATTCTGCACGGGTGAACAAGTCGTGGCTTAGGTGTCGAACAGACAAGAAATGGATTTCAGGGAGTGTGAAGGCTGGTTTCGTGATGACACCTGTTGGAAAGAAAGTGGCAGAATCAGTTGCGTCTACCTTAAAGCTCGGCACCGGTCGAAAGCGGCTGGTAAAAGGAGAAGCGCGGGGGAAATGGCGGGCTGTTTTGGACCACATCCGGCGTCAACCGGCCTTCCGAAGGTTCAAGGCTGCCGGCTGCGAGCCGAAGCTGACGGAACAAGAGTTTCGTGAGGTGCTTCTTTCTACGATGGAGACGCCAAGAAGGGTGCTGAGAGAAAACCTGAGCTACTTCGAACAGGTTGCTGTGGAGTACAGTGATGAAGACGTGTCTCGCTTCCTGGAAGTCTGCAGCAAGTCGTTAGGTGGTCTGTTTGACGGCACAAGGAAGGTTGCCCATTCGGAAAGACGAGAGGAGGACGGAAGATGAAGTTAGTCGTCTACGGCGAACCGAGGCCGTTGCCAATCCACCCAAGAATCAGTTTGCAATTGGCTCAAGGGACTATCAAGACCATCCATGATGCGATTGTGGAACTCGTTACCAATAGTGATGACGGCTACGGAGGCCTAGAACAGAACGGACACAAGGTGTGCGGAAGGATTGCCATTAGGGCGGTGCGGTCTCAAGACGGACTGTGCAAGCTCTTGGAAGTTCGCGACTTTGCATCGGGCATGAGTCTGGAGGAACTAAAGAAGTCACTGGTTATGGGTGGTGAGACCAGTGAGTTCTACTCTGGGCGAAAGGCGCGAGGACTATTTGGGCGCGGTCTGAAAGAGACCATTATAGCATTAGGTAAGGGCGAGGTTTTGACCGTGAAGGAAGCCGAGTTTTCCGCGGCGCAGCTATGGGGGAACGCGAAGAATAGGAGTTCAGAATTCCAGATATCTCCGAATGCTCAACGTGCTTCTCCACAACTCAGGAAAGAGCTCGGCATCCCGAATGGAAATGGTACCGTCGTTGAGATTGAAGTGATGAACGAGAACATCAAATGCCCAAGCTTCAGGACACTAAAGCGCCAAATCGAGCGTCACTACGCGCTCGGGGACATACTGCAATCCGATAGGAGAACTGTTGAACTCACTCTCGAACAACAGCCTTCGCTTGGCAACAGGTCTCGGGTGTTACGGGAGACTAGAACCCTGCGGGCGACGCCACCAGAAGGGAAGCAAGTTCTCCCCAAGAAGAAGATTACAATGCATCAGTATGGAGATGAAATAGAAGTTACTATCTGTGAGAGCGATGAGGGTCCGCTTGGTTGCCCCAAGAACAACCCTTTCGCCCGCGCTGGGATACGAATCAAAACCGAGGGTGCCATTCTGGACAATGAGCTCTTCAGGTTCTCCTACAGGCAGGCAGCTCAGTACTTCTTCGGTGAAGCCATCTGCCCAGGTATCGCCAAGAGAATCCGCGACGGCGACTTTGGACTTGTGGACCAGAATCGAGCTGGCATAGATTGGAACCATCCCTACTGCAAGGTCCTGCAAGCCGAGCTTGAAAAGCTGCTCGAAAAGTTGGTGCTGCGTAAAGAGCGGGACCTGAATGCCGCGCAGCGAGGCAAAGTTTCAGGCGGAACTCAGAAGAAACTCCGCAAAGTCTGCGCGTTGTTGAACCGACTTGCTAAGGAAGAGCTTGAGGAAGACTTGGATGCAGACTTCGATGGGATTCTGCAAACCCGTGACATAAAGTCCCTTACGATTGTGCCTTCTGTGGCCAATGTACCTCCGCATCGAACCCGTACTCTGACCGTGTACGCGCCAAGAAGCATTATCGAGGGACACTTGCCCGAACCCGTCGTTACTGTTACTTCCGACAATGAGATGGTTCCGATTATCTTGAGAGACGGTTCGCCCGTGTTAGAGCACCAAATTGTGCTCCGACCACACCCGAAGGAGGGCGACAGCTGCTACTATGGATGGTTTCAGGTGCGGGGCGACCTTGAAGATGAAGAAGCATCGATTGACTGCCATCTTGGAGAAGCAAAGGCGACAGCAAGTGTGCGTGTGGCCCCGGCCAAGACAATCGGACGGCGGAAGCGACAGAGGCCTCCCAGGAAAGGCGGTTTGTTCACGGACATCAAACCCAACACCCAACCCAAGCCTCAGCAAAGGGTTTTCTATGATGCGAAAGACGGTACGATCTGGATATATGTAAACTTCCCAGGCGTGCGAGAACATCTTGGGGAGGACCTCAGCATGATGGAAGACCCTCAAGGCAGTATACTGTGCTCGGAACTTGTTTTGGAAGCGTTCACCTACCTAATGGCGACAAAGAACTTCCACAGGGATAGACCGCCGCTTCCCCAGTCAGCTGAGGCCGCCCCGTATGCCGTCCTTGGCGAGATAAACAGCCTGCGGGCAAAGTACTCGAAGGTAGTCTATGACGCGCTTGTTCGTCATTGACACTCAACTCGTAGCGCGCTCTGGACCACGAGTCTCATCTTCTTCACGTCCCGTAGAGTGGTATGAATAGGCCGTCCAAGGAATCGGGCCAGAGGACAGATGTGGATGGCCAGTTGAATGACTGGCTTCGACTCGAGTTCCGGGAGAACTTCACTCAACTCAGAGACCGCGATGCCCAGATAATGGGGATGACGAAATTCCTCGCGACCCTCATACTCAGCGTCGCCACAGTGGTCGTTGGTCTGCTGGGGCTGGAGCAGTTCACCGGGCAGGCAAAGTGGATAGGGCTTTTGCTTATTGCCGCATCCGTCGTCGGCGAGATTCTCTTTCTGTGGATTGCGACCTTCCGTGAGTACTTCGTGGTCTGCGCCAGACAGCTCAACGCGATTCGTTCGTGGTACGTACGCCGGTTGCCCCTGGGAGAGCAACGGGTGGCAGTTCAGCCCATTGACTCCCGCTTCCCGCGTGTCTTCAACCCGCGAAGCGCTCAGACGGCCATCTGGACTATGATTTTGGTCTTGGTGGCAACCACCGGTTCCATAGGCGTGGCGTCGCTGCTTCGGGGGTTAGGGGTTGACTGGAACTGGGTGGTCATGGGAGTCGTCGATGTTGTGTCAGCAGTGTTTATCCTCAATTTTCGGCACATCAGGAAGCGCAGCCAAGGACGGAGGGCAATCGTAGTGGATGTCGACAACACGCTTCTCACGGACGTCCCGCGCAAGCAAGCCATCCTGCGTGAAAGCTTCGGGAAGCAAATCGATAACACAGCCCTGGCCGGCAACTACTACCTGAAGGGCATCCTCAACGATGAGGAAATGGCGGAGTTCCGTCGGCAGTTCCTATCTGGAAAGCACAGTGAACTGGACCAGGTCGTGCCTGGTAGCCCGGAAGTGCTAGACAGGGCGGCCAAGTCCGTTCGTGTCATCTACCTTACGGGACGCCCTGAGTACATGCGTGAGGCTACCGAGGAGAAGCTCCGTAAGGAAGGTTTCCCGCTGCCGGCAGGAGGCTCCTCAGACTATCTAGTGATGAAGCCGTCGGTGTCCTTGGAGGAGACGCGCCACTGGAAGACACGAGTTCTCCTGTCGCTCATCCGCAGCTACGAGATAGTGGCTGCAGTCGGCGACGCACCGGGCGATTGCGAGGCCTACGTTGACGTTGGTCTGCGGGCCATCTGTTTGCATAGCTACTGGAGACCTGAAGAAGTCCGGGCTGCAATAGGTAACAAGTCGTATCGTGTTGCCTTCGTGGAAGACTGGGCCGACGCAGAGCAGGAGTTGCGGAGCCTGGTAGGAGGAAGAGCATGAGCAACTCAACATGGCGAGACGAAAGCAACCTCTCGGCCTACATCTGGCTGTTCAATGTTGGGCGCGGAATCTCAGCGTTCATTCGTACACCACTGAATCAAGGGATAATGGTCGACTTGGGGTCTTCGGAGGACTTCTCTCCGGCGGAGTTTGTGTCCAGGGAGATACTGCCACACCTGCGTGAATACGACCACCACGCACTCGCCCAGTTGTTGGTGTCTCATCCCCACTACGACCATATCTCCGACATCCACAATGTGGCAGTTGACGACGACCTGAGCAACCCCGGACTTGTGACCTGCCCGCATGACAAAACGGAGGCCGAGTGCGTGGACTTTGGCCGCATCAAGAACTACCCCGAGGAGAAGGGTGCTGAGGCTCTGAAGGCATACCGGAAGCTGTACGAGGAACGCAATCCTCCCTTGCAGACAATTGGGTACGATGAATCGCGCTCGGTTCCCAACTTGACGTACGGGCTCTACTACATCCGTCCACCCGTAGTCGGTGCCGATCTCTATCCTAACGACGATCAGAATTACGCCAACGCGCTCAGCTTGGTCCTGTACTTCCGCTACGGACACCACTCTGTTCTGTTCCCTGGCGATATGCCGCCAGACGGCACGGGGTTCCTCTTGCGCGAAGAGGAGGGGACCGAGAAGCGGTACACTCAGTTCAGCAAGCGAGACTTCGCCAATAACCCAGATTGGCCCAAGCGGAACAGCGATCAGCCTTCCCTCCGTCGCATGCTGGAGGCCCAGGGGTTGACCATTCTGGTTGCACCGCATCACGGCTTGGTGTCGGGATATAGTGAGGAGTTGTACGAAGCGATGCCGGGCGGTAAGCCGAGTCTCGTTTTGGTCTCAGAGAAAAGGCACTCGGCACCCAACGACGGCCAAGTGGACGCCCGGTATCAGTCGGACGCTGGCGCGAGTGGCCTTTACGTGGATGTTGAAGGCAAGATGGAGTTCCGCAGGAGTGTTACCACTCGTAGTGGACATCACTTGCTCATTGTCTTGGGCTCGTCTGGGGTTCCTGATGTCTACGCGCGCTCGGACCCCGAGGAATTGCTCGGCTTCTAGTGAAGCCGCCCTGTGGCCGGTCTTAGACTACGGTTTCGGAGTCTTGGTGACACATTGGAGTTTCGGGACACAATACTCATCTCGGAATTACGGGGACACATTACTTATCTCCTACCCATCCGACTCCGTCTACTTGCCTTTCCCGATAGTCTTCCTGGCCCGGCGGATGGACGATACGTTCCCTGGCTGCCGGGTCAGGATGTCCCTTTCTGTCGCTCATCGCCTGCCAGCATAGTGGCCGGGTCGGTGAAAGTCAAGACGGGTCGGGCGGCGGTTCGGGGCTTGTTATG
>JAUWNN010000229.1 GCA_030612625.1 Caldifarciminota bacterium | reverse complement strand
AGACTAATCAGGCCAAAGGGGGATAATGGGCCGGCATGAGCCCTTAATGGGTAAAGAGGTGTGAGATTCTAAGGGCAGCATTTCTGGCCTGGCTGGCATTTGCTCAGTTGATGGGAGGAGGAACGGTGGACCAGGAAAATGTGAGAATTACTATAGTCTATGATAATCGGACCCTGGAGCAGGAACTGAAGCCGGACTGGGGTTTTGCCTGTGTGGTGGATGCTGGGGCCCATCGGCTTCTGTTCGATACCGGTACGGACGGGTCGCTTCTGCTTGCAAACATGAGGAAGCTGGGGATTGACCCGGGCACAGTCGAAGCGATAGTCATTTCCCATAACCACTGGGACCACACCGGCGGCCTGGAAACTGTTGTCCGGTTGTGTTCAGCTAAATGCTTCATTCCGGCGTCTGCTGAGAAGGACCTGGGTGCGAGGGTTGCGAAAGCCGGCGGCACCTGTGTTGCGGTAAGCGACAGTATCGGAATCTGGCCCGGGGTCTGGTCAACCGGCGAAATGGGTAACGGCATCAAAGAACAGTCGCTGGTGGTCGAGACCGGTTCAGGTCTGGTTCTAATCACCGGTTGCGCCCATCCCGGAGTCGTGAACATCTGCAGCCAGGTGAAACAGGATTTCGGTGAGCCACCTTATCTGGTTCTGGGCGGGTTCCACCTCTGTCATGCAAGTTCTGAAGACGTGAAAGAGATAATTCAGGCTCTGAAAGACCTGGGCATTACCAAAGCCGGACCGGGCCATTGCACCGGTGACCAGGCGATTGAGCAGTTCCGACAGAGCTGGCCGGACGGATTTGAGCAAATCGGCTGTGGCTGGAATCTTCGGATTCCTACCACAAAGGCACAAAGACGCGAAGATGAGTGAAGACTTTGCTCGAAACAGACCTATGCTTCCTTGGCGACCTCGTGTCCCAAGAACCGAAATAGAGCCACGAAGACAGGAAACGGCTGAACCGCAGATTACGCAGATTGCACAGATAGGGGTCCGGAAAGGAATCTGCGTTCATCGGTATTCATCTGCGGTTACTTCTCTTTCGTGTCTTTCGTGCTTTCGTGGCCAATTCGTTGCTCGTTCATCGTTCATCGTTTTCTTTCGTGTCTTTCGTGCTTTCGTGGCCAATTCTGTGTCGGTTTTCGGGTCGTGTCTTAGTGGTGAAAGTGCATTAAACTGGAGGCGAAGTGAGATGTGCGGAGTGTGATGACAAGAGCTGCTACCAAGGCAAAGACTGTTTCGGGCTGAGGGACGAAGTCCTGGAGAAATACCAGGACCCGGAAATCCTCAAGATAACCAGGACGGCCACGCGGCTTGAAGGCAAGCACTATATGAAGCTGACAAGGCTTGAGGAGTTGATTCGCTTTGCAGAGCAGATGGGTTATGAACACCTCGGGATTGCTTTCTGCATCGGCTTTTCTGAGGAGGCGCGGCTTCTGAACGATATCCTGAAGAAACGGTTCAAGGTGAGTTCGGTTTGCTGCAAGGCGTGTGGGATTGAAAAGGAGAAACTCGGCCTGGATAAGATTGTACCTGAGCGGGTTGAGGCGATGTGCAATCCGATTGCCCAGGCGATTGTCCTGAACCGGGCCAAAACCCAGCTCAATGTCATTCTTGGTTTGTGCATCGGGCACGACATCATATTCACAAGAAGCTGTGAAGCGCCGGTTACGACTTTTGTGGTCAAAGACCGGGTCCTGGCGCACAACCCGGTCGGGGCGCTCTATTCCCGTTACTGGCGTAATAAGATTGCGAAAGAGCTGGATGGCTGAAAGCCCGTTTATATGGAGTGCGGGAGCGACGCTCCCGCTTTTCGGGGCCGGAAGCAGTGCTTCCGGCAAGACAAAGCGGTGGCAAGGCCGCCGCAGTCCAAATGGCTCGCATAGCAAACCGTCACGCGCTTTGGCCGGTCAGCCGTGGGCTTAGGGAATGAAACTATATGGCTGAATCCCCTTTTGACGAGTTGGCCGAGAAATACGATGCCTGGTATGATGGCAAAGGGAAACTGGTATTTCAGATTGAACTGGCTGCGCTGAGACCGCTGCTTGCAGACCTGCCCAAGCCCTGGATTGAAGTCGGTGTTGGCACGGGCCGGTTTGCCAAAGAGCTCGGGATTCCAACGGGTGTTGACCCTTCGGCCGGTTTGCTGGCCAAGGCTCAGGAGCGAGGGATTGATGTGATGGGAGCTGACGGCGAAGAGCTGCCTTTCAAAGCCGGAACCTTTGGGACCGTTTTTCTCCTGACCACCTGGGCCTTTCTTGAAGACCCGCTCACGGTTCTGAACGAAGCACGCCGGGTGCTCAAGCCTGATGGCCAACTGGTCAATGGTTACCTTGACCGGGAAGGGAAATGGGGTGCAAGCTATGTTGAGAAAGGGAAGAAAGGCCATCCGCTATTCAGCCACGCCCATTTCGCAACTTATTCCGAGGTGAAAGAAACCATTGAGAAGGCCGGGTTTGAGATTACGAAGACAGTCTCAACACTCTTTCAGGAACCAGGTCAGGTCAAGGAGCTTGAGCAACCAAAACCGGGTCATCATCGCGGTGCAAGTTTTGTGGTAGTGGTTGCCCGGAAACTCCGGCCATTGTGATGTCTGATTCTAAGAGAATCACTCTGGCTTTGCTTTGGGTGTGCATTAGTGCCGGGTTTGCTCAAGGCTTGTCCAGTTCTTCAGATTTCAGCATGATTCCCGGTTCCAGATTCGGCATGGTCGGGTTGGATGCTCACTATTCATTTGGCAGCTACTTCTCCAAAGACTACAGCGTGCATGGCGTAGAGTGGCTGCCGATTGACCCGGTTTTCAGGGTCGGAATGGCTGTCGGGTCGCGGTATGCGGTTGGCGCTGAGCTGGCGTTGTTCAGATTCCTGCCCAGGCGCGGACCAGACTACGTGAACCGAACTTATAGCTGGCCTTTTCTGACATACGCACCGGTTATCTGTTTCGGGCCGTGCCTGACCTATTTCCAGCCGGTTACAGCTTGGGGTATTCAGCCTTTTGGCACAGTCAGCATCAGTATGAGCTACGGCGCATTTGACTATGTAGACGGTCTTGTTGGATGGCGAGCCAAAATCACGGCCGGAGTGCTGAAACGGTTCAATCCCAGTGTCGGGCTCGGGCTGGAACTTGGCTGTTATCACGACCGGGTTCAAATCGAGAGGTATGAATCAGAAGAGCTGCGTTCTGGCAACAGTCTGTATTTCGGGCTGCAACTGGCAGGATTTCAGAAGCCATGAAGAAAGCTATTGTGCTGGCTCTTTTGATGAGTGCGGTTCTGGCCAATGCCTATTGGCCGAGGTGCTTCAAGGCTCTGCCTCCAAGGGTTATCCCTGATGCCCGGACCATAGGACTGGGACATAATGGGCTGGCCTTAACCGACCCAGCCGGAATCGGATACCTTAATCCGGCCGCGCTGGCACGCGGACCAAAGCTGGAAGCGATATGGGTTCACTCCTTTGAGGGCCAGCCGGAAACTTGGGGCACAGCCAGTGATTTTGTCGGAGCAAGCTATTGTCTCAGGACCGGGCTGGGTTTTGGTCTCAGCTTCTACCATTTCAATCTTGGAGAGTATGACGCCTTCAACGAACAGGGAGAGTATCTTGGTCGGCTTCGCGCCTTTGACCTCGCGCCGACGGTTGCGATTGGTTACCAGGTATTGCCGAAACTGTCAGTCGGCGGTTCAGCCGCTTTCATCTACTCGAACCAGGGCTACTACAGTTGGTTCTGGGGGAGTTACGGACCGTGTGACGCCTTTGGATTCAAAGTTGACGCGGGCCTGCAATACCGAGCCGTAGATTGGCTAAACCTCGGTTTTGCCCTGCGGAACATCGGGCCGAATATGGTATATGATTCTCTCTATTCGGATACCCTGCCTCTGACGCTCGGGTTCGGCTGGGAAATGAAACCGGCGTCTATGGGGTTATTCGAGATACTACTCGTGTCTGATATCGCACGCGACCTGAAAGCAGAATCTCTGTCTGATTCTGGTGACGGTTTCCAATGTTGGTGGGAAGGACTTGGCAAAGGAATTGGTCTTGAGCTGAGCTATGCAAGAATCGTCAAAGTCAGGCTCGGATACTTTGAAGACATACTCAATGAACAAGGCGGAATAATGGTTGGGGAACGATACTCTCTCAGACATATCAGCCTGCTGCGTTTTCTTACCCAAAAGGACGTCGGCAAGTTCCAGTCCTGGGGATTCTGCTGGGGTGTTGGGCTTGAATTCAAAGGTTTCGCGCTGGACTTCGGAGTTGACGAAAACATCTACGACCACGCATCAGAGAATCTGAGACTTCAGCTTTCCTATAAACTGCGATAAAGAATTAGCGACCACCACCGTTTTCCTGCCGGGCCGGTAGCATTCGCCGCGGTCAACTTCTATTCCAAATCGCCTGCGTGTCAAGCAGCAGCGTGCGGCCATCCTGCCTTCCGCGAATGACAAGAATCAAGACCTGACCCCGAGCTCCGACATCTTCATGGCGGCGGGCGGAAAACGGTTAGCGTCACCGTTTTGATATGATTCTGGCCTAACGTCTGCTATTCCAATGCTTTGCCCGGATTCGCGGCGCGAAGGGGGGCCATCCCGGGGGCAGCCCCGGGGATAACCCCGGGTATACCCCCATAAGCGCTAACTTAACGAAGATACTTGAAGCGCGAGATTTTAGATGACAGTCTTCCGTGCTGGCTTTTGCGCTTGCGCGGTGATTCGCGCAGACCGGAAGCGATCTCGTCCCAGTGCCGCATCGAGTGGGCAATG
>JAUWNN010000108.1 GCA_030612625.1 Caldifarciminota bacterium | reverse complement strand
GCCGGAAAATAGTCGCTGTCCCTATTTCGTTGGATGCCTGTTATTTCAGTTTCACTACTTTTGTGTGGTTGATTGGAGCTCCATCAACAACGATGGTATAAACACCCTGTGGGACTGGCATACCTTTCTGGTTTCTGCCGTCCCAGACCCATTCCCTATCTGTTTGCAGGGCAAAACTGCGAACAGCCCGGCCCGAGGCGTTGTATATTCGGCCTGAGACTTGAACTAAAGGGTGACACCCTGCGCAGCGCAAGGGTGTCACCCTTATCTTCAGCCTGTGTTTGAACGGGTTGGGTCGCAGGCTGATTTGTGGCTTTGTGACCGGCTCGAGTTCGGTGATTCCGGTCCGGCCGTCAATTCTCAATCTGGCCAGCAGGTCGCCGTCATTATGGGGAATCCAGCGGACCGAAGGTGAACCGAAATAGGACCGGTGGTCAATGGGCCGGGTGCGGTCATCCCCGATGCTCGGGCCATCAGCACGCCTGGGCCAGAACGCCAACAGCCACAGCTCTTCGGAACTCAGCAGGGTGTCAGTGTCAAGCTCAAGCCAGGTTTCGGGCTGAGCTGCAGCGACCGATTCAACCTGGAAAAAGGGGTTGTCCAAATCCGGCTCTCCACCGTCATCCGGGCAGACCAATACCCGCTGGAACGGCGATGTGTCAAGAACAAAGAGTCTGGCACCGAGCAGCCGGTATTCGGAATAAGGAGAAGTGAAGCGAACCGCAGCGGCCCAATCCATAGTTGGTGAGCCGATACGGAGAAACCAGGTATCAGGCTTGCCGTCGTCATACCGGAGTTCACCTGCTTCTGAGCCGAATGTCTGGGAACGGATGGTGTCATTGGCTGGGAACTGGTCGCCGGCAAGGGTTGTGAAAAGCTCAAGCCGGTATGTATCTGCCCCAACAGTCCAGGCAGGAAACTCAAGCATGGTATCGCAAAGCGGGTTCAGGTCAGCTACCGTAATCTGTTCCTGGTATCCTTGGCCGATTTTGAGCGTCGCGGGAAAAGAGGCCGGGCTTGTTCCGGGATTCCAGATTGTGACTACGGGAACGATGCTTGACCCGGCAAGCTCCTGCTCGAACGGCCGGCCGATTGCTTTGGGGCAGACATCCTGGTCAAGCTGATAGAATCTTGTTGCCAGGCTGTCGTGGAGCCGGTTCTCCGGCGGCTCACCCGCATGGAAGTATTCAAGACCGACAAGTCCGGCGTCGTTCTCAATCCCGACCGAGCAGGAATCATCCTCGAAGTCAAAGTGCAAAGTGCAAAAGTCAAAATGATGCTCTGTGGCGCTATGCGTCTCTTTCGGAATGGCGTCTGCCTTCTGACTTGAACCTGGCGGTTTATCCCAAATGTGGTCGGGCAGTTTCAGGTATTGGAACAGGATTGTGCCGCTGGTGTCGAGTATTGCCTGAAATGTGCAACTGTCATTCGTGCCGTGAAAAGGCACGCCGACCCAGGAAATGATGAATCGCTTCTGAATCGTATCTGCGAAATAATAGACTGACCCGCCGGCCGATGGGTCAAGGTCGGCCCAGAGCGGCGCAATCAGGGCGTTCGGGTCATGTGGGTCTGGAATCGGATGATAGTGGAACTGGTGGCTGTTCGATGTGAAGCTGAGCCAGCCGTTGGAACAGACCCGGATTGAATCGCGGTCCGTACCGTAGAAGGAGAACGAGAACCCGAGCGCGAACGGCCCTTTGTTGTCGTCGTCACCAAGAACAATGCTGGTTCCAGAACCGGCAATATCAACCCACTGGAATGTCGGGCCGGCCGAAGTGTCAGAATCAATCCACCGGTATCCGCCCTGGTCCGGGCCTTGGGCAAAAGAAACATGCAGGCAAATCAAGATGCCTAAGACCAAAGCATGGAGCGGAGAAATCCAAATGCCTAAATCCAAATGCCTAATCAAATCCAAATGCCCAATGTCAAAAGGAAGACGTGTTGCAGTCATTGCTTTGTCATTAGGACTTTGACATTGATTGGTCATTTGGACTTTGAGCTTTGAGCTTTCATTCCCTTGGCGGTTCATCTCGCTGCCCCGAGATAGACCACCGGCCGCGTTTCTGTTGTGCTGGCACTGGACAGTTGCAGGAAGTAGACTCCGGCCCGGACCGGACTGCCGCGTTCATCTAGGCCATTCCAGAACATTGAGCACGCAGTACGTCCGTCCGGAACTACAAGCGTGCGAACCAGCCGGCCGGTCCTGTCAAGAATCCTGACACGTGCGTCCTTGGGCCGGTTCTCACCGAGCCGAATCTCAAGTTGGTTCTGGAACGGGTTCGGCCCGAGCCTGGCCCAGGTTTCAGGCCTGCCAGCCTGGGGTTCGGCAATACCCACGCCCCGCTTGTAAAGCCTGACTGTGGCATCGAGGAACGCGGTTACATTGGCCTGTTCCTCATTTGAGAACACTGAGTAGTGGTTGCCGGTTTCAGTCAAGACCAGGCTGTGGTTTGCCTGACTGGTGTTTTCGTCAATCTCAAATGCCGAGAAATCCTGTCCGGCCGTGTAGTTATCGAAGCTCTGCTGGTCAGCAATGAAGAAGTCCGTCACTCCGGGTGTCTTGACCAGCGCGTATTCGTTGGCCGCACTCGAATTGTAGCAGTCATACCCGTACAGGGCCTCGTGGCCGACCGAATAGCTCACATCGAGCCGGTACCGGTCAAGCGGTGTCCCACTGTCCGGTTGAATGCTGAGGCTGTCGAGTGTTCCTGAAAGGGTGCAGGGGTAGAAGAAATGGGTCCCGGGAGCGCAGTCAGCCGAGTCGATGACCCGTCCGGCCGAATGGGCGCCCAGAGAACTGACGACCTGCAGGTAATAGTTCTGCCAGTCACCAAGTGGTGTGGTGTACCGGCCCGAACGGTCGGTCACCCCGTAGAAACAGTCGTAGATGCCGCCGTACCAGAACTCGCTTGAAATCTTGATGATTGCGCCGTCAACCGGCCGGCATAAGGAATCGCGCACATCCACGGTCAGGGTGCACACGTAGCTGTAGATTCCGACCACGCTCTGCTGAAGCCCGTCGTTGCGCCAGTCCCAGACTCCGGAAACCTCTTTGCTCCCGCCGTGCCGGCGGTCATAAGCCACACGCGGGTTATTGATATTGGTCGCACCACAGGCCCAGTCCACCTGATAGGGACGAAACTCATCCTGCCACCATACTTCGCACCAGACATGGTCTTCGTTGATGTCAAGCACACCACCGCAAGGAATCAATGCGGTTCTGGCTCCGGCGCACAGGATGTCCTGAAGCTCGCCGCAGTTGCCGTTGTGCTCGTGGGCAATCTGGTTGGGCTGAATCGGCCGGTTGCCCGAAGCCCGCTGAGGCACGGTATGCGCTACCCAGCGTGCTACAACCGCGACCGCGGGCAGAGTATCAGGGAACCCCATTCCCTGATTGACCCAGCGCTGTTGCTCGCCGTTCCAGAGGATTCTGGTTCGGGCCAGCTTTTCTTGCAGCAGCGGGTAGTTCGGGTCGCTGTGGTAGTAGAGATACTCGCGCCAGAAATAGCCGTAGACATGCTTTATCGGCTCGTCAGTGATTTTGGGCATTATTATCCACCAGTAGTAGATTTCCTTCGGGATTTCCACCTGGGTGGTCTCGCCTTGGACAATCGCCCAGTACCTGGTGGTTGAGTAGTAATTACCACCTTGCAAAGGGTTGCCGTAGTCCACAATGTCCACATACTGCAACTCCGGGTCAATCTGGTAAGCCAGTTGAACATTGTCTACCAGAATCTGGGCCGGGAGGTAGATGAAGGCTGAGGGTGCGAGATGAGCGACCTGGAAGCAGAGCTCATCATAGTACCGCTTGTCCGGACAATGAACAATGATGTCCGCGAATGTATTCTGCTGGGATTGGCTGAGCCGGCGGAGATTGTCGGCCAAATCGTCCTTGAGCCAGTCCGGGGCGATTGCAACCGCCTGCTGTGCCAGGTCAGTGAGGAACTCGGGCAGAAGCGTGTCGTACAGAGCCTCGCTTGTGCTGTTGAACACTACTGCCAGTCGCTCACCGGCCGGGAGGAGCCGGTGCAGGATAAGGGAATCAATCAGGGTCCAACCGGTATCAGTTGGCAAAGGAACCGGTTCTGGCTCAGGGGGCGGCACAGCCAATTCTGCAGGATATGGAATCGCCTTGCGGATGCCGGTTCCGGGTTCAACCGGCTCAGGTTTGACCGTTACGCCCGGCTCTGTGGCAAATGTTGAAGCCACAAATAGAAACAGACATAATCCCAGGTGTTTCATGATAGTTTATCCTGACTTCAAAAACGGCTGCTGTCAAAAGTTGCGCCGGCACGAGGCCGGCGCAATTCAGAGTCAGGTTCGGTCTTACCTTGCCAGAAGCACCTTGGCCAGTCTGGTCTCAGCACCCGAACGTACCTGCACAAAGTATGCTCCGGCCGGTAGCTTGCGGCCGGCATCGTCAACGCCTTCCCAGACCCATGCTGCCCGGCCTTTGCCGGCGTGGACAGCGAATGTCCTGACCTGGCGGCCGGCCGCATCATAGACACAAGCTCTGACCGCTTCATTCCAGCAGCCGGTCAGTTGCAGGGACAGGCGCCGGCTGAACGGGTTGGGATGCGCCAGCAGTTGCAGCCGGGTCCGGGTCTTCGGCTCAGCCTCGGCGATGAACATCGGTGGCGGGCCGCCGCCCGTCACTTCAACATCATCAATATAGAACCCTTCGCCAATATCTCCGTCGTTGTCGCTCTTGAACGAGATTTTTACCTGGATGGTCTCACCCGCACCAATCCAGGAAAGGTCGTACTTCTCCTGGCACCAGTTATTTTCGAGGCGGTCCAGCGGGTTCTTGAGCGCACCGCCGGTGCCGATGAAATCAAGCGTGTCCGGGGGGCCGTCGCGCAGGAGTACGACATAGATGCCGTCAACACCGTAGTTGGGCACGCTGAACCAGCGCCAGAATTTCAAGGAACAACCCTCGGCCACCATGAACTGCGTTGTCGTCAGATACGCATTCATGCTGTTGTAATACCGGTGGGTGCCGTCATCACCACAATACCAGGAATGGTTTGAGGAATTGGACCGGTAAGTTGACAGATTCCAGCGGTCGCCAGTGCCGCCATGGGTCCATTTGGACGGGCCTGACTCCATGTCGTCTGCAAAGCCGGACTGGCCGATAAGAAGCTGGAACGTATCGCAGAAGGAGTAGTCTTCGCAACTGGTTTCCAGTTGTATCGGTGCAAGATAGGAGGCCGGGCAGGAACTGGAAACGTCCACCCTGAAGCTGTCGTTTGAAACCCGCAACTTGAGCGGGTCGATTTCACCCAGAAGGATGCTTTCCGGTTCGAGCACAGTGATGTGCGGGTCAAGCGAAGTCAGTTTCGCCCAGGTGGCATGGCCAAAACCGTGGCCTTTGTTGTCAATCGCCACTTTAAGCTCTTCGGTCGTGCCGGGCAAGGCCGGCGGATGGGTCAGGAAGTAGCGCTCAAGCTTCAGTATCGGCTTGCCTGTCAGCACCACCGGATGGAAGGTTCGTTGCCCAAACCCGTCTGTGACTTCCAGGTCGAACCGGACAACATGACCGTCTTCTGGACCCGGTTGGACATCAATCCTGAACGCATTGGCGATGTAGGCCGAATCGCCCGGATTCAACGCCGATGCCGAAGCGGTACTGTCGATCAGGTCAATATATGCGTCTTCGGTCCGCAGAACCAGATTCACCGTGCCTGAAGATGCATTGCCCGCATTGTGAACCCAGGTCGGCAGGAACACCGTTTCACCCGGATTGGCGATGCCGTCGTTGTTGCCGAGCGAATCGTTAATGACCCAGCCTGCGAAGTTGACGTACGCTCCGGCGACGCAGGGAATGGTCGTTTCTGAAGGATAGTAGTTATGCGCGGTCGCGGTCAGGGTGAAATTACCCCCAGTCGCAGGAGAAGTTGCCAGCCACACCTTGCCGGCTTCATCGGTAAGGCCATGGCTGTACGATTCATCGCCTTTCATCAGGCAGACCAGGGCTCCGGGAACCGCTTCGTGATTCCTCGACACCGTGACCAGCACTTCAGCCTGGCCCATCGGAATCTCGTCCGGCCCGACTATGGTCAGGGTTTCGGGCACTGCGGTCCAGACCGGCATCTCCGGACAGCCCATCAGGTTGACCTGGTACTGGTGCCAGCGGTACACGTTCTTGTTATGGGAAAACGGCACGAAATACTCCTTGGACTTGGCCAGCGCTTCGCCTAACCGAAAGCATCCTTCATTCTGAAGCATCCACCAGAACCGGTCGTCAAACTTATCCGAATAGCCGTAGCCCGGATTTCCAGGCGAACCCCAGCCATAAGAGGAGTTACCGATGAGGGCCGCGGCCCCGCCGTGACCGTTGGTCACAAATGCTTCGCCGATGCTGGTATAGTCAAACGCGGTAGTCCAGCAGCCAATCGAATAAAGAATCCCTTGGTAGGCGTTGGTGATGGTATCCGCATCCCGCCTCCGCAAAGAACCCTGGCCGCAGCTCATCACATCAATCCAGCCATGGCCGTCGTGATTCATATAGTTCTGGCCATCGCGTATCGCGGCCATCACGCTCGAACGGCTTTCGTTTCCCAGCCGCTCGTATTTCTTGGTCACATTGTAACCGGACGGGAACGACTTCGCCTCAAGCAAGTCCTTATGTCTGCCCCCGTCAGTGTACGGGTTGCCCCACAACACTTCGGCAAAGAAAAGCACTTTATTCTGACAGGAAGGTGCCGGGTTTTTCTCATACTCCAGCACTTTATTCACAAAGGCCTGGGCTTCTGAGCGCGAATCCACCGGTGCCCGGCCGACATAAAGGTCGGCATACAGGTCAACCGAGTCTGCTATTTCGCCGAACGTGCTGTTGCTGTTGTAATCCCAGTCACCGTCCAGGTCCGAGTAGTAAAGGTCGCAGGGCAGGTCATCCTCGCGTGGGTGGATATTGCCTTCGCTTGTCATCGCATACGCCTCGCGATAAGGAACAACACTGACATCTCCGCCAAGCAGGACATACTTCACCCCGGAATCAGGCAGGGTTTTCAGATAGTTGCGCAACTTCTCGGCATTATCACGGCCCGGAAAGGTGCTGGTTATCCAGGAGATGTGCCGTACCTTTGCGGGCACACCCTTCTGGGTCTTCCAATCTGCCAGACGCTGGAAGACGCTGTCGTAGGATGTGGACGTGACAATTACATACTCAACCACCGCAGGGTGCGGGGGTCGGGGTGCGGGGTTCGCCAAGCCCGGTTCCGGCTCGTACTCCACCTCCACGTCGAATCCCCGGCAGTACTCCAGCCTTTTCTCAGCCCCGATGTACCGCACCGGATAGACCAGCAGGTCAACAACCGTATTGCCTGCTTTGTGGCCGGTTCCGGTCCAGACTGCCGGGCTTTCAGGATAAGGTTTCTCAGATTGGTAGATTTCCGGATTTGCTTCATCCGTCATTTGGTATTCGTCACTCATTACGCGACAGAGTATCACCTGTTTCTGGCAGGGAAAAACCTGAATGTTATTCTCCAGCGGCTTCCAGCCCTGGGCCTTGATTCGGACGTCGGTCACTTGGCAGTTGCCCGGAAGGGTCAGGCTCACCGGCTTGACCGGCAATTGGGGCGCGCCCGGTTCGTCGGTTACATCCATGTTTCGGCCAAGGATAACCGAGTAGTTGTCCTTCTGAGAGAAATCGAACTGGCTGGCCTTAAAGCTGATATGCTGTTTCAGCACACCGGCATATGCCAGACTCGCGGTCAGCACTAACAACAAGTATCTCACTGTTCCTCCTTTTGCACACTCCTTGTCATTGCGAAGGAGCACAAAGCGACTGCGGCAATCTCAGGACGAGACCGTCACGTTCCCTTTGGGCACTCGCGGTGACATGAAGCTCTGTCATTATGTACTCGGTCTGATTTCAAGAACAAGGCAAGTATTATAAAACCCAATTGAACCATAAGCAAGCGATTTCGACAAACCGAAAACCGATATAGGATTGGCCACGAAAGCACGAAATCCACGAAAGACGGAACAGAAGAGGGTTCAAGGGACCGAACCCTGGAACCCTTTTTTCTTTGCTGCTTCTCCGTTTCGTGTTCTTCGTGGCGCTATTTCGGTTCTTGGGGACAAACCGTGCTTGAGACAAATCCAATCTGAAACTGATTCGGGCAATAAGGCGGCGGTTAGAACGAAGGATGTGATAAGCATTGTAGGAACCGATGCGACAAGCGATGTGTTGACCGGTGTGCCGAGCGTTGTGCCAGTCGTTATGCCGAGCCTTGTGCCAAAGGTTATGCCGAGCGTTATTCCAATCGTTGTGCCGAGCGCTGTGCCAAAGGTTGTGCCGAGCGCTGTGCCGGTCGTTGTGTCAAGCGCTGTGCCAAAGGTTATGCCGAGCGTTGTGCCAATCGTCATGCCAGTCGTTATACCGACGGTTGTGCCAGTGATTATGTCAGGCGTTATGGCCTGGGGGGTTGGGGAGGGGAAAGCGGAAGAAATGGGCCAAGGGTTTGAGGATTCAAGGCTTAGGCCGAAATCCAGCCTTGCAGCAAATGTAACAGTATTGTATCATTTCCTGATGCCCAGAGCACCCGGAAACCGAGCCGGAGAAACCTTTGTTTTCTCCCTGAGTTGGGAAAGCGGCTGCGCGAATTGCGCGGTCGCGCCGGTTTGACTCAGGAAGAACTGGCCAATCTGATGGGCAGGACTGGTCCAAAAGCCGGCAACCTGGGCAGCGGCTCGAAGACTACATCTCCAAAACCTCAAACCCGACCGAAGCCCGGGAAGTGACCGGCATATTCTTCCGCCAGTTCGAACGGTGCAAACACCTGCTTCACCCTGAACCGAAGACCAAGGAATTAGACTAACGGGCTTACTACCGTAAATCCTTGACGTGAGGTTGATGTTTGGCTAAATTCAGGCCTGTTCTAAGAATGCAGGGTGTTATATGAAGATGTCAAGAGTGACAGTAGTTTCAGAAGACGATACGCGGTCTGCGTTGTGCGTCAGGCGTGAAGCGTATAGCGTGCGACGTCACTGCCGCGAGCAGACGCCGGAAATCAGAGGACAGGACGGATGCGGAACTCGTGAAGTCGAGGTGAAGCGACCGCTTGCCGCCATCCGTCTACCGCTCACCGCCTCAGACCCGCGGGGACGAGAGGTTGGCGTCGTGAGGCAATGATGGACCGCCAGGCGCGCCAGGGAAGGGGTCGAGTAGCTGCGCGGCGCGGTCCGGCCCGGGCGGACGCCGGCAACTATGTTGAGCCCCCGAGTGCGCGGCAAATCGAGGTCCTGCGCCGGATGTCAGGCGCGCGGCGATTCCAGATTGGCTTCGAGATTTCCGAGTTCGTGACCCGGCTCGTGATTGCCGGCATCCGCCACCGGCATCCGGGTCTGTCCGAGCCGGAAGTTCGGGAACGGCTCAAGGAGAGCTACCGGGCATGACATTCGAGGAACTGGGGCTGGAGGGCGTTGCCCGGCTTCAGGAGGCGGGCATCCCCTATATGCTGACCGGGGCTCTTGCGGTCAGCTACCACGGCGTTCCCCGAGCGACGCATGACATTGATATCGTCATCCTCATTGCGGTCGCGGACATTCCACGCG
>JAUWNN010000285.1 GCA_030612625.1 Caldifarciminota bacterium | reverse complement strand
ATCTACCGCGAGCCCGGGGCATGGTCCCCGATGGACACCGCGTGTGCGGTGATGTCGTCGGGTGACTACGGGTTCCTGACGTCCGGCCAGGTCCGCATTCTCGACAATACGCACCCGATCACGAATGGAGTGAGCGACTTCAGCATCTACGACTACGGTGAGTACGCAAAGGCCGGGATGTGGCCCGGTGCAGTGATGCTTGGAGACTACACCGGTGCGTCAGGCCAAGCCTCGATAGCCTACAAGCACATCGGCGCGGGCCGGTCGGTTTACCTCGGTCCCATCTACTACGCCGCGTTCCAGAACTACAACAACGAACCCTACTACCAGGATGCGAACGCGATGCGCCTGTTGAAACAGGCAATTGAATGGGCTGCCTGGGGCGGTGGCGTTGGTATCAAAGGGCCGGGTGCGATTACTCGGGCACGTGCTGAGCTCAAAAGCGTCCGGCCTAATCCGCTGGCTGGCAAGACCGTTATCAGTTACAGCCTGCCCAGGCAGACCATGGTGCGGCTGGCGATTTATGACCTTGCCGGACAACTGGTTCGGACCCTGGTTTCCGGTGTCGAGCCTCCGGGTTTGAAGCGGGTCGCCTGGGACAGAATCGATGAGCTGGGCCAGGGCGTTGCAGCCGGGGTCTACTTCTGCCGGTTTGAGGCGGACAAGACGGTTCAGACCCGCAAGCTTGTGGTGAGGTAGTTCCGCACCAAGCGAACCTTGCAAAGGGCGGCCTTATGGTCGTCCTTTGCTCAGGCAGGATTGTCCTTGACACCAGGGCTAACGGCAGCAGAATAGGCTGGATGTTGCCCGGAAGAGAACTGTCCTGGAACCGGTATGGGACGATTTCCATAGACGAATCCGAAGAGCCACTTGAGTGTGGCAGGGGCGCAACGAAGTCCAAACCTTAAGGAGGTCAGAAAGATGAGACGAAGAATGCTTGTGTTCTTGACCGTCATCGGTGTCACGGCGGCGGTCGCGAGCGGACTCATCGAGCCGCTGCTTTCCGAGCAGATGGCAAAGGCTGGTGAGTCTGCTCAGCTTGAAGTGATGATAGTCTTGCAGGAGCAACTGGACAACGAAGCGATAGTCCAGGCTGCCAGGACCAAGGATGAGCGCTGGGAGATGACAGTGACCGCTCTGAAGTCGATGGCTGGGACCGGCCAGGCCGGTCTGCTGGCTGAGCTTCGTGCGGCTGAAGCTAAGGTCAGTGACATCCAGTCGCTCTGGATAGTGAATGCGGTCTATTGCAAGGCCACACCTGAAGTGATTCGCAGCATTGCCCGGCGGGATGATGTCTGGTTTGTACAGTGGAACCTGATTCCGACCTATAATGCGCTGAATGTCGAGCCGGCTGCCGCGGCCGCGGATGCGACCGACCGCAGTTGGACCATAGAGTGGAACGTGAAAAAGGTGAAGGCGGACAGTGTGTGGCTGGTGTACGGTATTACCGGTGAAGGCGTGATTGTGGGCGATATCGATACCGGTTGTGACTATACCCATTCGGACCTGGCGAGCCATATGTGGACTGACCCGAACTACCCGCATCATGGTTGGGATTTCGAGAACAACGACAACGACCCGATGGATTCGCACGGTCACGGGACCCATACGTGCGGCACGGTTGCGGGCGACGGCACGGGTGGTGACACGACCGGGATGGCGCCCAAGGCCCAGATAATGAGTTGCCGGACCAAGACGAGCATCAGCCAGCCGTACCCGGACACGATTGCCGAGAACACGGTGATGCACTCGATGGCGTTCTGCGTCGCGCCGCCGCTCTCGCCCGCCAACCACGCCCACGCGCTGACGATGAGCCTGGGCTGGATTATCCGGCTCTGGAGCCCGCGACAGGCGGTGTGGCGGCAGGCGCTCGACAACGTGAACGCTGCCGGGATACCGTTCTTCATCGCGGCGGGCAACGAAGGCAGCGGCAACACGCCCATCAACCTTCGCTGCCCGGGCAATGCGCCGAGTCCGTGGAAGCATCCGGCCGAAGCGCCGGGTGGTGTGAGCGGCTCAATCAGTATCGGGGCCACTGACAACAATGACAACATCGCATCATTCTCGTCGCACGGCCCGGTCTGCTGGGACACGATTGTTCCTTTTAACGATTACCCTTATCCACCCGGTCTGTTGAAGCCTGACTTCAGTGCACCCGGTGTGAATGTGACTTCGACCAAGCGGGGCGGAGGCTATACCCAGATGTCCGGGACTTCGATGGCAACCCCTTGTGCGGCCGGAGTGTGCGCGCTGATGCTTGAGAAGAACCCGGGCCTTTTGCCTGAAGAAGTCGATGAAATCATGGAGAACTCGGTGCTGCCGCTCGGGACCCCGCCCAAGAACAACACTTATGGAACCGGCCGGATTGATGCGATGCTGTGCATCGCCAACACGCCGCTGCCCGGTCCGCGCCATGACGTAGCGATGGGTGCGGTGTTGAGTCCGCCCGACAAGATCGACCCGCTGGTGCCATTGGCACCGATTGCAGTAGTGAGAAACCGGGGCACTTATCCGGAAGCCAATGTTGTGGTGCACTGTGGGATTGACTCGATGGGCAGCCAGGTATACCACCAGACCCGGACCATAACGCTCCTGGACAGTGCAGGTATTGACACAGTGACTTTCCCCAACTGGAACGTCGGGCCGGGAAGCCAGACTTATGACCTGACCTTCTGGCATTTCCAGGTGCCTGACACCAACCGCAGAAATGACACGGTTACGGCCACGACAACAACACGGGGCCATGACGTGGCTGCCAGCGGCATGAACATCGGGACAAGGGTGCGGGCGAACCTGCCGTTCACACCGGTTGTGATTCTTACGAACATCGGTGACTATACTGAGTCCGGTTTCCAGGCTTCTTGTCAGGTAGATTCGTCCGGCACTCAGATTTATTCGCAGTCGGTGATGGTTGACAGTGTGCCAATTGGCGCGAGCCGGAACTTCTCGTTCCCTGACTGGAATGTGGGACCGGACAGCATCTTCTATACGGTCAAGATGTATCACAACTGCGGGCCGGACCAGAATCGGACAAATGACACGCTGACCCGGGTCACAATGGCCTCGGCTCATATCCTGCGCGTGGCGATTGAGATTTCGAGCGGTTCCCGGGGCCGGGTTCGGCCCAATGCCTGCTATGCGATTGAATCGCTGTGCCAGGTTCAGAACTGGGATGACTCTATCGTTACCGGGACCGACATCGATGAGTTGAGCGAGCTTGCCAACTACGACGTGGTCATCACCGGTGACGAGGGATACCACGAGAATGACTTTCCGGTCTACGATGACGCGCTTCTCCAGTGGGTGCGCGGT
>JAUWNN010000007.1 GCA_030612625.1 Caldifarciminota bacterium | reverse complement strand
GGTATCAAGGTCAATTTCAACCCTGACATACCGCCTCCCGAATATCCGGTCCTGAACCGGAAACGGCACTTTGCCTTTGCTCCCGACTCCAATGGTGTAAATCTTCACCCCGAAGCTGGCCGCGGCCTGAGCCGCAGTGACAGGGTCAATGTCACCGGTGTTGTTCACCCCGTCGGTCAAAAGGATGATAACCTTATCCCTGGCTTTTGATTTCCTGAGCCGGGCAACCGCGCTGCCCAGTCCCATCCCGATTGCGGTGCCGTCCTCAAGCAGCCCGAAATCCAGCCGGTCAATCAGGTCGTTCAGGATGTTCTTGTCCAGGGTCAGCGGACACTGGGTCAGGCTTGCTGCGGCAAAAATCACCAGCCCGATTCTGTCCCCTTTCCTTTTGGCAATGAATTCCTTAGCCCGCTCTTTGGCAACATTGAGCCGGTTCTTCGGTGAGAAATCCTCAGCTTTCATGCTGCCTGATATGTCCAGGCAGACCATAATATCAATCCCCCGGGTTTCGACCTCCTGGAACTTCCTGCCTTTCTGGGGCCGGGCCAGGGCCATAGTCATGAACACCAGGGCAAGCGAATAGAACACCAGAGGAATCACCCGCACAAACCTGCCCCGGTTCGGAGCCTTGCTCAAGAAAGACAAGTCACTGTATCGCAAGGTCCCGCGCCGCTTGCGCAAACCCCACCAGAACACCACCGGCACCAGCACCAGCAGGAAGAAAAACCAGGGACAAGCAAATTTAGGCATTACGCATCCAGCTTTGTGCGTTGTGCATTATGCGTTATGCGTTTAGGTGTTGTCCGGTTCACAAGGTCCTGAGCTTGAACTACCGCTGTCTCCATTTCCGGCATCGGCGGCACCAGTTTGGCGTATTTCACCAGGTCGGCCCGGCGGAAGAAACCGACAAATCCATCCCGCTCAGCAATTCTTGCCCGCTTCATCGCCAGCACCATTTCGCTCGTTGTCTGGTCGATTGCCGGGAATCCGTACCGCCTTGTAAGATACCGTTTCAGAATCTCGGAAACCATATAGTAATACCGTTTCACCTTGCCCCGGCTCAGCCACTCCTTTACCGGCAGGGCCCGAAGCGCAGCCAAAGCTTCTTCCCAGGACTCAGGCAGCGGCTCGGGTTCCAGACGCCTGCGGCGCCAGGCCCGGAACCACCGGTATCCGAGAAAAACCAGGCCGCCCGCTCCGAGCACTGCCAGTGTCAGCCACAACGGCAGCAGGTTAGGAAAAGGAATCTGGGGTTTGAGGTCGTTGATCTCCTTCATATCCTCAGGCATCACGCTTGCCACATTGAGCACCAGGCTGTCCGAGCGAACCGCCAGCACCTCACCCTGCTCAGGCCAAGTCACCAGAAAACCGGGTACCGCAATCTCGCCGGTGGCGAACGCGGCCATCTCCAGCTCATGAACATCAATAATCGTATCGCCCTGATACCGGGTGACTGTGTTGCGGTCAAGAACCAGGAACCTGCCCAACTCTTCGACAAACGGCTCAGAGACCTTCTGGCCCCGATGCCGCTTGACAGTAAGCTCAAGCCGGAACCGGTCCCCCACAGTCAAAGGCTTGGTGGTCCTTTGCGGCTTGAGTTTCGCAGCAACCGAAACCGGCCCGTGCTCAACAATCCGATATCCCGGCGCGACCGAATCCGGCTCTGCCCGAACCGAATCAGCCTGGGCCACGCCCTGCGCCAGAACTAACCCCGTAGCCAGCAGGCCGATTATCACGGACATGCCAATCCTATTCGCCATCCACGCACAAAAACGCTCGACGCATAACGCTCAACGCTGGCCTCCGGCGTAATGCGTAATGCCTCATGCGTAATGCATCTAACGCGTCTACCTGTATCTTCTTGCCCTTTCCTGGAAGAACTTGTGCAACCGAGGGGTGAAATCCTCATCCGTTGCAATCGGAACATGGTCTATCCCGAGCCGGCGGAAAAGCCGGTTCTGCTGTTCTACCTGTTCGGCCCGGTGCCGGGCAAACGCCTTTCTCAACTTCGGGTCTGAGCTGTCCACAGTCACCAGCTCTCCGGTTTCCGCATCCTCGACATCAACCAGCCCGAGTCTGGGCAACACCTGTTCAGCCGGGTCAGTCACTGAAAGCGCCACAAAGTCATGTCTGCGGGCGGCAATCCCGAGCGGGGTTTTGATAACCTCAGGTCGGAACCGCTCGCCCAGGAAATCAGAAATCAGAAATACTATTGCCCTCCGTTTGACAACATTCATCAGGAATTCAAGCGCCTGGACCGGGTTGGTTCCCCTGCCTTCAGGTTGGAAATACAGAATGTCCCGGATAAGCCGAAGCACATGGGACCTGCCTTTGCGCGGAGGAACATAACGCTCAATTTTGTCTGAGAAGAAAATCAGCCCGACTTTGTCGTTGTTCCTGATTGCTGAGAATGCCAAAGTTGCGGCAATCTGGGCCGACTGCTCGAGCTTGAACAGGTTCCTGGTCCCGAACCGGCTCGAACCCGAGGCATCAACGACGAGCATGACCACAAGCTCCCTTTCCTCGGCAAACTTCTTGACAAACGGATGGCTCACCTGGCCCCGGGAAAGACCGAGCCGGGCAGTCACTTTCCAGTCAATGGTCCGGACATCATCACCAGGCAGGTACTGCCTCAGGTCAAGAAATTCAATCCCCCGACCTTTGAAACTCGATTTGTAGTCCCCGGAAAAAAGGGTGGTTACCAGCCGCTTGGTGCGGATTTCAATCTGGCGGATTCGGGCCCGGGCGGTCTGGCTGGATTCCCGAGCCTCTGTGGTTACTCTCCTTATCACGGAACTTCAATCCGCTCCAGAATCCGCTTGACGATGTCGTCCGTGGTCAACTCCTCAGCTTCGGCTTCATAACTCAGGATTATCCGGTGCCTCAGCACGTCCAGGGCCAGTTCCTTGATGTCCTCTGGGATTACAAAACCGCGACGTTTGAGGAAAGCCATTGCCCGGGCCGTGGTCACCAGGTAAATCGAAGCCCGGGGTGAAGCGCCGTACCGAATCAGCGGCTCCAGGTCATCAAGCCCGTGCTCTTTCGGAAAACGGGTGGCAAACACGATGTCCAGGATGTAATCCTTGAGCTTGTCATCAACATATATCCTGGCGCAGAGTTCCCGGGCCTTGATTATCGCCGCAGCCTGAACAACCGGCTCGGCAAACGGCTCCTTACCCTTGGTCATCCGCTCGATAATCTCCTTCTCTTCCACTTTGCTCGGATAGTCAAGACGCAGCTTCAGGAGAAAACGGTCGGTCTGGGCCTCGGGCAAAGGATAAGTCCCTTCCTGCTCAATCGGGTTCTGGGTTGCAAGCACCAGAAACGGGTCGTCAAGCTTGAAAGTTTCCTCGCCGATGGTCACCTGATGCTCCTGCATCGCTTCCAGCAGTGCGCTCTGGACTTTGGGCGGAGCCCGGTTTATCTCATCAGCCAGCACCAGATTTGCGAACACCGGGCCTTTGCGAACGGTAAAATCACCGGTGTTCTGGTTGTAAATCTGGGTTCCGACTATGTCGGCCGGCAGAAGGTCCGGCGTGAACTGTATCCGCTGAAACCTGGTTGCAATCGCCCCTGCCAAAGCTTTGACCGCATAGGTCTTGGCCAGACCCGGCACTCCCTCAATCAGGATGTGGCCGTTCGCCAGAAGCCCAACCAGTAGACGCTCAATCAGGTACTTCTGACCTACAATCACTTTGCCGATTTCGCTCGTAATCGTCTGGACAAAGATGCTTTCGCGCTCTATCTGGTCGTGTACCTGTTTAATGTCGTCCTTCAGAATCTGTTCCATAACAGCAGCTCCCTGTTTAGATAGTGTTCATATAAATAGACTGTTCTAACCCCGAAACGGTTGCCGCTAGCCGTTACTGACTATCTATAAATAGTTACTACTTATTGTAAGGTTACCGCCCCAAGGCTCCCAGCGCCTCCAGTTCATCCATATGCTCCATGACCATCTCTTTGTTGGCCTGCGGCACTTTCGCAGCGAACTCCTTGGCCTGCTCCAACTCTTCCATCGCCTCTTTGTCTTCAGATGAGCCTCCACCCATCTGCTCGGCCATGGCCACGGCCACATCAATTCCGAGTGCAGCACTTGCAGCCATTACTTTGTACATTACGCCGCCGAACTTATCCCAGTTGGTCCCGGCCTTTTTCAGGGCCGCTTCAACACCTTCGACTTTCTGCATCCCGCCGATAACCCGGCCCAAGGCCGCGGCAATAGATTCGTTTTCCGTGTCCTCCGGCGCATATCCGGCCTTTTCCAGGGCTTCGCTCACCGCAGGCAGAGCCTTTACGAACTCGCCCAGCTCCGCTTCGGTCAGGGGCGCAAAGGCAATAGCCATAACCGCGGTTTCTGAACCAGTAGGCTGGGCCGGTGTCTCCGCGGTCTCAGTGCCGCCGCAGAAAATCCCGGTCACCAGCGCGAACACAGCCAGCAGTTTCAGTCCTTTCACTATAGCTCCTTTCGATTTGCCGCAAAGGATAAATGGATGGACCCTGTTGTCAACCCCCAGACTCTTCACAGCCGTTCCACTCTGACCCGGCAGTCCTTTCTGGTGCCAACAGTCTGCACAATATACCATACGCTACCTTGACTTTCTTTCTCTTGACATACACCACCTGGGTTCTACTATCGGCTGATGAGCCCAACCCTCCGGGTGTCTATTTTGTGAATCTGGAGCCTGGAACCCGGACTGCAAGGCTTGTGCTGGCTGACTAGATTTCGGCTGGTCAGGGTATCCTGACAGCCACAATTACCCCGAAAACTGTTTCATTAAATGAGAATACTGTAACTTTCCGAGACGCCGGGCTTTAGCAGTAACAGACCCCTTCAAGTACCCATCTACTGCATCATCCGATGCAACTGAACCTGACCCGGTAATGTCTGCCTGTCTTGCAACCGCCTGAATAGGCGGCAGTTACATTCTGGCTGTTTCCCGGCACGCCTGGTGCACTATGTCAGGGCGTATGGCAAACCAGAAACCAAGAACCAAAAGGAGGAAGTGATGTTGAATACACGCCTTGGCAGGTTTCTGCATTTCGTCCTGGGCTGTGCTCTGGTAGCGACCGCTCTGGTGTTCCTCTGGATGCACCAGGCCAAAGCCACAGTTCAGGTTCCGACCGTTGACCCGAAACAGGCCGGCGAAACGTACGAGAAACGGATGCAGGCGACCGACGAGCTTCTGCAGTACGGCCGCCTGGACCTGTAAGGAGGACAAGATGCCGCGGATGAAGATAAAGCTGAACAGGATAGTCTATTTCCTCTTGGGCTGCTCTGTTGTGCTGGGTGCTTTCCTGCTCGACATTTACCTGACCTTCCCGACCTCCGGCTCCACAGCGTTCTAAAGAACCCGGCCTGCCACCCAGCTACTGACCTCCGCTTCTCCCTGATTCAATGGCCGAACAAGCGCCTTGCGGCCAGCGGCAGGCGGATGTTGTCACTGCGAGGGCAGCTCTGCTGCCCGTGGCAGTCTCTCGGGAGGTCAGCGGTAGGCCGCCTTGTCCGAGAAGCCGCTGATGCAAAGCTGGCTGGTGGCGGAAATCAAGTCAACGTTACCACTAAACCCGGGCAGCGAGCGAGGCATAGACCGGACGAGAGACCCTGGGAGAGAGCTTGGGAGAGAGCCTGGGAGAGTCCTTGGGAGAGACCGCGGCAGAGTCCGTAGCACAGTCCGAGCCAGAGACCGACGCAGAGACTGAGGCAAAGTCCAAATCACAGTCCGGGCCAGAGCCCGATTCAGAGACCGGGCGACAGACCGAAGCTGAGTCCGTGGCACAGTCCGAGCCAGAGACCGTGACAGAGGTCCAGGCATAGACCGAGCGAAAGTCCGATGCAGAGAGCAAGGGAGAGAGCCCCCTGGGGGACCTGGGAACGGCTCCCTGAGCCGCTCTCCCAGCGGAAATCCCGCTTCTTTGTAGGAGCAATAGAGTTACATTCCCGGATAAAGGGCAGGCCCGGACCTGGGCCGCTTTTCCAGCGGGAATACAGTTCTTGTGTCCGTTTCCACCAAAACGGGAAACTACATTATGACGAGCCTGAAAGGTGTGGCCGATGGCTGCGGCCCGTCAGCCGTTGGCCCCTCGTGTCATTGCGAGGCTGCGCCGTTCTGTCATTCTGCTCTGCCGGAGGCAGGTGCCGTCGGACGGCTCACGAAGCGAAGAATCTCGCAGCGCCGCTCAGGATAAACTCCGTCGAAACATCTCGGCCGCAATAGACCCTTCGATTCGTCAGACTCACTCAGGGTGACATCAATGGATGTCATCTCGGTGCAGCCGTGGCAATCCGACGCCCTGCGTCGCCCTGAGTTTGACAAAGGGTCTCTCCTGCTGTCGGCGGTCAGCGGTTGAGCGGTCAGCTATTCAGTATTATGTCTCCTTAATATCCAGGATGTCCCTTTTCTATTGCGCATCGCCTGCCGGCGTATTAACAGGGCAGTGAAAGTCAAGACGGTTCGGGCCGCGCTTCGGGGCCTGTTGTGGCTGCCGTAGCCGTGACCGGAGCAAGGACTATTGCGCCGGTCGCAAGGCGGGCCATGGCGGCGGCCGCGAGGAGGACCATAGCGGCAGCCTGTGCGCCGGCCGATGCACGGGCCGCAGGGTGTGCCGTAACGAACGTCGCAGGAAGGGCCGATACGACGCCCGGTGCAGCAGCCGTATCGGTTCCCACAGGTTGAGCCGCTACGGCAGCCTTAGTGAGAACCGCAGTGACAGCCAGGGCGTCACCCGGGAGGGTTGCCGCGTCGGGTGCCATGAGGAGGGCGGTGCGAGCTCAGTACAATGGTAACAGGTTATTATCAGGACATAGGTAACACTTTACGTACACGGAGGTGTAATTATGTCTTGGTCGATATGTGGTCTGCAGCATGCGAGAGCGGAGTTCGTAATAATTGCGCGTGAGCCTGATACCAGCATGAGCGAAGCGTGCCGGCAGTTCGGCATCAGCCGGAAGACCGGCTACAAGTGGCTGCGTCGGTATGAGGTGAGCGGATTGCCCGGCCTGACGGACCTGAGCCGCCGGCCGCGGTCAAGTCCGCTACAGTTGAACGGCGATGTAGTAGTCGCCTTGGTGGAGCTGCACGAAGCCCACAGGAAATGGGGTCCAAAGAAGCTCCGGGCACGGCTGACCAGGGTCGGCTGCAGCTCGGATAAAGTTCCCAGCTTGGCGACGGTTGCCCGACTGGCGCGCCGGTTGGGCTGGAGCGAAGCCAGAGTCCGCGGTCGACCGCGCCGGTGCGCGCCGACCGGGCCACTGAGCGATGCCGACCACCCGAATGACGTCTGGACAGTAGATTTCAAAGGTTGGTGGCGTACCAGGGACGGCCGGCACTGCGAGCCGCTGAGTATCAGAGACCTGTATAGCCGCTACATTCTATGTCTGCGGCCGATGGTGCGGCGCAACACCGAGACCGTCCGGCAGGCCTTCGTGGAGGTATTCAAGCGCTACGGCTTGCCGGGCATTATCCGCAGCGACAACGGCGGTCCATTTGCATCACTCACCGGCCCGTACGGACTGACACGACTCAGCGCCTGGTGGCGGAGTCTCGGCATCAAGCTCGAGCGCATCGCACTTGGGCATCCGGAGCAGAACGGGGGTCACGAACGGATGCACGGCGACATCGCCCGTGAGATCGAAAGCGAGCCAGCGGTAACGGTTGCCGAGGAAACGGTGCGGCTGGAGCGCTGGCGGATAGAGTTCAATATCGAGCGCCCGCATGAGGCGCTGGACATGAAGGTGCCGGGCGAAGTCTACCGTTGCTCAAAACGGCGGCTGGCCGATGTGAAACCGTATGTCTACCCGTGCAGCTTCGATCGGCGGCACGTACGGCGAGATGGGTGTATACGCATCCATGGCCGACGTGTATACCTGAGCGAGGCGCTGGGCAGGATGGAGGTCGGGCTGGAACGACTGGACGAGACCAGTTGGCGCGCATGGTACTGCGACCTTGCGATCTGCGAGATCGAGCTGACCGACGACAGGGTCCTACGTCGGCCCGCAACCGGTGACCCGGCGGCTGCCGGCGAAAACTGTAACCCATGTCCTGATAATAAAGTGTTACCCATGTCCCGTTCTTGACCAGGGCCACAGTCCCCCCCATGCTCCAGGGGACGGCCATCAGAGCAGCAGCACAGAAAGCAAGTCATCACAAAAGACCTGACCCCCTGCCTCCCTAAGGCCTGTTATTTCAATGCTTTCTGGTGATTCAGCCGAAACTGGCGGCACGGAGGGGGCCATCCCGGGGGCGGCCCCGGGGATAACCCCGGGTATGCCCCTGGGTATGGCTATCCTGGCGGCCAGGATGACGGCTATCCGGGTCATTATCCAGGTGCTCAGGATAGTGATTGTCCAGGTGACCTGGCTGGTAGCTATCCAGGTGGTGCGGGTGGCTATCCAGCCGGTTATCCCGATGGCAACTACCCTGGCCGCCATCCCAGCCACCCTCCGGGCTACTCAGGGAAGCTAGTACCCCCCGGGGCTGTCGGTACAGGTCCGGCGCTGCAAGAGGACGGGAAAGACGGGTTCGCGTCAGGCCGGGATGTCAAGTGGACGCTCTGCGGAATACTGAGGTGTCCCGGTTTTGCCCGGATTCTCCTTTTCGATGAATGTCAAAACCAAAAACCTGCCCCCATGCCGCCGGAGGTCTTTGGCGAAATCGCGCTCATGCATCCCGTTCGCGCTGTAGCCGCTTGTAGGCCTCCATAGCCAGCCATTCCGAGACCACCTTCTGAAAAGCCGAGTCATTCATGAAGCGGACGAATATGCCCTCGTTTTGGTCCAGGCGCTCGACAAGAAGCGTCTCCAGCAGGTTTCTGAACACCAGCTCGAACTTATCTGCTGGGTTGACTGCGGCTGCCTGCTTCATGGTGTCACTGGAGACTGCCGCCTCGACGATCTGGTCGAAGAACAACTGGTCGGCCTGGTTGAAGTCGGTCCCGAACCGCTCGTTCACAATGTCTATTAGGCGCGATAGCGCGATTGGTGCATCGCGCACCAACCCGCTGCCCACCTCAGCCGGACCGTCCAGTCTCGGCGCCTCTCCTTCCCTCAAACAAATTGACCCTTCGCTCAGTTTCTGAAGCCGGTAGTAATCTAGTTGCACGTCCTCATCGAACTGGTAGCCTGGGCTGCTGCCTCGGCGCGGCAGCTTCGGCACGAGGTGTCGCAGGAAGACGTACAGTCGCTCTAGGTCTGTGTCCTGATAGGGAATGACCTGACTCAGGAACGCATAGAGATTTCGCAGCGCTATGACCTTACCCCTCCATAGTTCGGCTTCCGCCTCATCCCGGTCTCGCCAAGCCGAGAACCGCGACACTGCCGGGTCCAAAGCAGCGTTCATCGCCTGGTGGTCTTGCGCACTGTGCCTCTGCCTTGGTTTGAAGTACACCATGCAGAACCGCTCGACCTCGGCAGCCAGGTAGACGCCTGACTCATCCAGTTCGCCCTTGATCTGATACATCCGGGCCGGGTCGACCTCGTCGCCCATCTCCGCACCTTCGTAGTACGCCTTGAACGCTTCGCGGATTTCGTCGCGGTCATTCACGAAGTCCAGGACGAACGTATCTTCCTTCAGCGGGTGGATGCGGTTCAGGCGGGAAAGCGACTGCACCGCCTGGATGCCGGCAAGCCGTCGGTTCACGTACATGGTATGCAGCAAGGGCTGGTCGAACCCGGTCTGGTACTTCTCGGCTACAAGCAGGACGTGATACTCGGGCGTGGCGAACTTCTCAGGCAGCTCCTTCTCCCGGATGCCCTGGTTCATGCCTTCTTCGGTATACGTCACGTCCTTCAGCTTGTCATCCTGCACCGTACCCGAGAAAGCCACCAAGGTTTTGATCGGATAGCCCTTGGCTGCGATGTAGCGGTCAAAGCCCTGCTTATAGCGAACAGCTTCCAGCCGCGACCCGGTCACTACCATCGCCTTGGCCCGGCCCCCGATTCGGTGCCGGGTGACCGCATTGAAGTGCTCGACCATCACCTCGGTCTTCTGGGCGATGTTGTGCGGATGGAGCTTCATGAAGCGAGCAAGGGCCTGAGCTGCCTTCTTCCGCTCGACGTTGGGGTCGTCCGCGCAGGCCTTGAGCAGCCCGTAGTACGCCTTGTACGTGATGTAGTTCTTCAGCACGTCGAGGATGAACCCCTCGTCGATTGCTTGGCGCATCGTGTAGCGGTGGGTCGGCTCGCCGTTGCGGCCAAAGACCGCAAACGTCTTGTACTTGGGCGTAGCGGTGAATGCGAAGAAGCTCAGGTTGGCTTGCCGGCCGCGCTTGGCCATGCTCCGGAAGAGCTCCTCAAGGTCTTCCCGGCCTTCCTCGACCGCCCTCTTCTTCGCTTCCTCGTGCAGGTCTTCGCCGCCCAAGACTTCCTTCAGGTCGGTCGCGGTCTCGCCGCCCTGTGAACTGTGGGCTTCGTCAATGATGACTGCGCAGCGCCGAGTCGGGAGTGTACCCGTGCCTTCGGTGCCGCGTTCCTTGGCCATCTTGTCCAGATGCCGAGAGACGAACGGGAACTTCTGCAGTGTGGTGATGATGATGGGCACCGCATTCTCCAGTGCCTCGGCCAGTTGTCGTGAGTCCACGTCAATCTTCTGAACGACGCCCCGCACGTGGTCGAACTGGTATATCGTGTCCTGCAATTGCTGGTCGAGTACGACACGGTCTGTCACGACAACCACGCTGTCAAAGACCCGCTGATTCTGCGCGTCATGCAGCGACGACAGCCGATGCACCAACCAGCCTATCGTGTTGCTCTTGCCGCTCCCAGCCGAATGCTCGATCAGGTAGTTGTGGCCTATCCCCTCGGCACGGGCCGCGTCCACCAGCAGACGCACAGCCTGCAACTGGTGGTAGCGCGGGAATATCATCGTCTCCTTCTTGGCCCTACGGCCCTGGTCGTCGCGACGCACCTCGGTCTGAAGGTGGATGAACCGCGCTAGCAGGTCCATCAGGCTGTCCCGCTGCAGGACGTCCTCCCACAGATACGCGGTGCGGTAGGTCCTGCCTGCCGGGTCAGGTGGGTTGCCGGCACCGTTCTTGTAGCCTTTGTTGAACGGCAGGAAATGCGTGGCCGTGCCGGCCAGCCGCGTGGTCATGAACACAGTCTCGGTGTCCACTGCGAAATGTACCAGGGTCCGGCGTCTGAACTCGAAGATGGGCTCGCGTGGGTCGCGGTCCTGGCGGTACTGCCTTACTGCGTCCTCGGTGGTCTGCCCGGTGAGAGGGTTCTTCAATTCCGCCGTGGCCACCGGAATGCCGTTCAGGCTGAAGGTCACGTCGACGGACTTGTCAGACCGGAGAGAGTAGTGCAGTTGCCGGGTTATGCCGACGCGGTTTGCGGCGTAGCGAGCCTCCAGCTCGGGGTTCAGCTCGTGCGCGGCCTTGAAGAACGCCACTCGTAGCGTTCGCCCGTAGCACTTGAACCCGTGCCGCAACGTCGCCAGCGAGCCGTTGGCATCCATCCACTTGCACAGGTCGCCAAGAACCTGCTCGCCTGTCTGGTCACCGTGCAGAGCTTCGAGCTTCGACCATTCCTTTGGCTGGGTCTCCTGTATGAAAGCCAGCACCGTGTCCGGGAATATCGCCCGCTCCCGGTCAAACCCGTCGTGGCCAACGGCAACGTACCCGTTCGCCAGCAAGTGCGACTCGATCACGGACTCGAAGGCGGCTTCGGACGTGGAGCTCACGGACGCTGCCCTAGGACAAACCGCGCCCGTTCGCGGCGTAGCATCTCGAACGGCGTCATGCACTTGATGCCGAGGCCGATGCAGACATCTGGAATCTTGATTTTGCGTGTCGAAGCTGATGGGATTTCGTGCGTTACAACCGTGTGCTGCCCCGCGTGAGCCTGCGCGACGAGGTAGTAGTCGGCCAACTGAAGAAAGGTGCTCACGGCGGCAGGTTCATAGCGCTGCCCCGTCGTCCAAGTGCTCACCGTAGCCAATGAAGGAAGCACTGCGGCGTCGGGTCGCAGAAAGAAACTTGCTCCCCGCGCCTCGGCCCACACCGACAGCTCGTCGGCAACGGCCCGCACTTCGTCACCGACCTTCTCGATGCTGAACACCGTCCCGGCGGCATTGCTCACGATGAGCCAGTCCCAGAACGCCGGGCAGAAGTCGAGTCCGTAGTGCAGGTTCTTCGCACGGATGAACACGTCGGCATCGAGCAGGTAGGCCATCAGGTATCCAAGTCCAGGCTGTGCCGCAAGTCCTGGAAAGTCGTCATCTTCTTGAACCCGAGAAGCCGGAAGGCCTCCGTGAAGGAAGATCGGCCCTCCAGCGTGCTGACTACCAGAGCGCGGGCGAATCGCTTACTAACCCTGGCGCCTAGCGTCAGATAGAAGTTGCCGCCGCTCCCCCTTGGGAGTGCGCGCAGGCGTTCAAGCTCCTCATCATATGCAGCCAAGTAGTCGTCCCACGTCAGCCCGCCAGCATCGTGAACCCGGCGCAGGACAACCAGCGTGCTGACTTTGAAGCGCCGCGCCAAACGGTCGGTCTCGGCCCGCAACTCGGCGTGACGGTCGTGCTCGGCGCGGATAAGCTCAAGGGGAACGAGCAGTTCTGCGGCGACCTGATTGCACCACCGCTCTACGTCATGCTTAGGCACCAAGGCTGCCTGCGCGTCAGAAAGGGCCGATTGGCCAAGCCAGATGTGAACCAACTCATGCGCCAACGTGAACATCTGTGCTGCTTTGGTATCGGCACCGTTGATGAAGACGAGCGGGGCGACGTCGTCGGCCAGAGCGAATCCGCGAAACTCCTGCGGGTCGAGCTTACGCCGATTGTTGCTGCCCACAACGCCGCTCACCATCACCAGCACGCCGAGGTCGTCCGCCTGCTTAATGAAGCGGCGCAGCGCTTCGGTCCACGTCGGCAGCAGTCGGCGCTCATCAACGTCGAACCCGAGTTCGTGACGGATTCGCGCCGCCGTCCGGACCACGCCATGCGAGGCCGACACAGAGCCAACGAATGCCAATGGCGCTCCGCCCATGGACCGCTCGAAATCCTTGTACCACTCCTGGCGGTGCTGGCAGAGGTAGAGGGTGTCGAGCAGGTCCGGGCTTGGGCGTCTGACCTGCGCGTTGGCAACGGTGCGGAAATCCGGAATCGGCACGGTCTCGACCGGCGGCTCTTGGAGAAACAGGAAACCGAGGGGCGCATGCGTTGCCTTGGCGAAGCCCTCGAGCTGCTTCAGTGTCGGAAGCGATTCGCCGCGCGCCCAAGCCGGAAGCTGAGGGATGCGATGAGCTAGTTCGCCGATAGTGAAGCCGGCTCGCTCACACGCCCAGTTCAGTACGGCTGGGGCAACTTGAACTCTGGTCATATCTGCATTCTAGCGGGAATCCGGCCTTGCTGCCACATCTACCTTCCCCGTCACCGCCGCCGATATCAGAACCGCCCGGCGTTCCTTCAACAGCACAATCGTCTTCTCGGCTGCCGCGCGCACAGCGTCCAACCTCGCGGTCTCGGTCTCGATGTGGGCGATAATGTCATCTTGCTCGCCTAAGGGTGGAAGCAGTAACTCTACTTCGCCGAGTTCCTCCGCGTTCAGGTGCGGCTGGGCAGCGCGAAGTCGAAAGGGTTCAACCTGGGCCTCTAGGACATACTGGCAGAGCATGACAAACGAAACGAACGCGGGTCTTGCCAGACGTCGAACGCGGATGACCATGTCGTATCCGGCAATGGAGTCCTCCCATTCCAAGGTCACGATGGCCGAGTCGCCGGTGTAGGCTCCGCTACGGACAACGACAATGTCGCCCTGTCGTAGTCGGACGATGCGCGAGTCGGGAAGGTCAGCCTCGTCAATGAAGACCAGACCTTTGCTGACGATGTGGCCGCGCTTGATGTTCGTTGCACGTACGAACGGAATGCCGTCTTCGGAGTACCGCGGCGGTTGCCCCAAGCCGTAGTGGATATCGGAGAAGTGCTTCAGACTAACGGGTCGCCAATGCTCCGGCACCTTCCCCAGCCACTCGACTCCGCTGTCTCTCATTCGGACATTCGGGTCTAGACCCTTGGTAACGGCGTGGCTGATGAGAGCGCGGCGCTTCTCGGCCAGGACACCCAACAGCCGTTCCTTCGCGGCCACCAGCGCGTCAATCCGCGCCGTCTCGCGGTCCAAGTAGTCGGCGATGGCCCGCTGGCAGAGCACGGGTGGGTACAAGATCTTCATATCGCCGATGAAGTCCCATTCCGCTCGCGGCATCTTCGAGCCAAACGTGGACGCATCTACTGCATCCACAAATGCGCGGGTCAAGCAGATGTCGCGAAGAAAGCGGGGCTCTACCTCTACAGGTCTCATGACGAGCAGCTCTGTGCTGCATCGGCCCGGGAACTCCGCGACCCACGTCTTTGCCAGATAGGGCCGCAGCTTCCCGAAAAGGACATCGCCATGCTCGAACGAGTTGCACATGGACTCGCCGGAATGAGCCTCCGTTTCCCCAAGGCGCAGGTCCGTTCCACCCGTGGTCGCAAGTCGCCCCGTGCCGGACTCGATGTGCTCCAAGCCAATAAACGGACGGTCGTCGTTTGCACCAACTACGCGCTCTCTGCGCAGCCACACGGCGTACTTCAGCCGCTTTGCCTTCCAGCCTGCAGGTGACGCCATCGTCACGTCGTCACGTCTCCGAGTAGTCTGATGATCTCTTCCTCTGCCTTCTTGAGGTCAGCGTCTATCGCCTCAAGTGGTCGCGGCGGAGTGTACTTGTAGAAGTGGCGGTTGAAGTTAATTTCGTACCCGACCTTGTCCTTTGCGCGGTCCATCCACGCATCCGGCACGTGAGGCAGCACCTCACGACGGAAGTACTCGTCGACGTCCTCCTTGAGAGGAACGTTCTCGTGGTCGCGTAGGTCTGGGTCGGGCTCAAGGCCGCGCCCTCGGCCCTCCTTGCGCACCGGCTCTGCTTCCGGGTCCTTCTGAGTGAACACGTTGCGGAAGCGCTTCAACTCCGGCTTCTTCCACTTGGAGCGCCGTTCATGGAGCAGGGCGAGAATCCGTTCAAGCACCGTGTTCCAGTCGCGCTTCGGTTCCCGGCCCAGCGTCTTGTCAATCTCCTGCACGTCGTCCAGCAGGTGAGGGCAGGAATCAAGGAACCGTGCCTTGTCCTCGGTGGTCATCCGGTATCGGAGCCGCAGCGGCCGCTCGACCGTGACCCGGGCATACCCGAAGTCGGCATTGTCGAAGAGCTTCGTCTTGTCCGACTCGGTGAACTGGCCGTACAGCTTGGTGATGTCGGCGACGTGCTGCTCGGTCAGGTGGTGCCGCTTGTCGCCTAAGCTGCGGCGGCTGTCTTCGCTGCCGCCTTGCACCCACAGCTCCCGCGCATCGATCAACTGAATCTTGCCCTTGCGCCGCTTCTCCTTGCGGTTGGTGACTATCCAGATATACGTACCGATGCCGGTGTTGTAGAACATCTGCCCCGGCAGCGCGATAATAGCCTCAAGCCAGTCGTTCTCGATGACCCACTTGCGTATCTCGCATTCACCCGACCCCGCTCCGCCGGTGAACAGCGGCGAGCCGCTGAAGACAATCGCCAGGCGCGAACCGTGCTTCTGTTTCTCCGGCAGCACGGGCTCGAACTTGTCGATCATGTGTTGAAGGAACAACAGCGCCCCATCGTTGATGCGAGGCAGCCCGGCACCGAACCGCCCGTCAAAACCCCGCTTCTTGTGTTCGTCGACTATTTCCTTCTGTTGCTTCTTCCAGTCCACGCCGAACGGCGGGTTGGTCAGGAAGTAGTCGAAGGTCTCGCCGTCAAACCGGTCGTCGGTGAACGAATCGCCGAACCGGATGCTGTCGCTGGAGCCGTTGTGGTCCACTTGCTTGATGAGCATGTCGGACGCGGCGGTCGCGTAGGCGCGCGGATTGTAGTCCTGGCCGTAAGCGAACAGCCGGGCATCACGATGATGGTCGCGCAGGTAGTTCTGGGCCTCGGCCAGCATGCCGCCGGTGCCGCACGCCGGGTCAAGTAGTTTGCGGACCGTGCCGGGCGTGGCAAGGAGCCTGTCGTCATTCATGAACAGGATGCTCACCATGAGCCGTATCACGTCGCGTGGCGTGAAGTGGTCGCCCGCAGTCTCATTTGCCAGTTCGTTGAACCGGCGGATGAGGTTCTCGAAGACCAGTCCCATCTGCGAGTTCGGGACTTGGTCGGGATGGAGGTTCACGTCGCAGAACCTGGACACAACGAGATACAGGATGTTGTGCTCACGCATCCGCTCGATTTCATCCTCGAACTTGAAGTACTCGAAGATTCTGCGGACGTTCGAGGAGAATCCCTTGATGTATGACACAAGGTGCTTCTCGATGTTGTCCGGGTCGCCCTTCAGCTTCTCGAACGTCAGCGGGGACCGGTTGTGGAACCGTTGCCCAGCGGCCTTGTTCAGGACCTTGTCGAGCGCCTCCCCGGAGTACCTGTCCTTGTACTGTTCGTACTTACGGAGTACGGCGTCCTTGGTCGGCGCGAGCACGCAGTCGAACCGACGCAGCACGGTCGTGGGCAGCATCACTCGTTCATACTGCGGCGGCCGGTACGGTCCTCGGAGTATGTCAGCAATCTGCCAAATCAGGTTCTCAAGTTCGTGGTGGCTGGGCATAGTTCACCTCTGGGGTCGAGGAAAGGCCACTGCGTCATCTGGGTCTCGGTGACAGCTTGGCGGCATCTGCCGCAGGCAGTCCTTCTCCTGCCTCATCGCCGCGAGCCAGAGCTTCTCCTCAAGCCCGAGGTTGGCTGCGGTATCTGTCTTCTTCGTAGTTTTTCTTCTCACCACTAATCCTCACTCCATAGATTGAACCAGCTAATCGCAATCGCAGCCTTCCGCATAGATGCTCAGCATATTGGCAGAACTGCTTCAGGTCAAGCGGAAAAGGGGAACGACCGCTGACGGCTGACCGCTATCCGCTCACCGCCGGAGGACGAATTGCGGTCGGAGTATGAATGCTAACCGCTAACCGCCAGAAGACGGACCATAACTGGTGATTGCCGAGTGGCGAAGTATTGAATGGAGGAATTAGGGACAACCACCGTTTTTCTGCCGGGCCGTTGTTATTCATTACACACAACTTCCACTCCGAATTCGCCCGCGTGTCAAGCACATCACTAACGTCGTGGTCGGTGCTCATCGTCCCGTTCCAGGCCCAGTTCCCGTAGGACTTTGGGCCAGCCCTTGATGATGACGTAGGCAAAGCCGCAGAAGCAGCCGGTCGAGTTTCATGTCGCGTCGCCGTTTCCCCGCTGCCGGAAAAACAGTCGCTGTCCCTGTTTTCGTGAATCTACTTCGGAGCGGACGGTCTGATGATTTTCCAGGCCAGAGGAAGAAGAGAAGCGGCTAGCAGGATTTTTATGAGGTCGCCCGGGATGAAGGGGAAGAACCCGAGGATGAGAGCTTTGTCAAAGCCTACATACAAACCCAGCCAGGCAACACCGGAAAAGTAGATGACAAGACTTCCCAGGAGCATGGAGATGAGATTGGTGTGCCACTTTTTATCCCAGCCCCTTTCCGACAGGATTCCGACAAGACAGGCCCCAGGCAGAAAGCCGAACAGATAACCTCCGGTCGGGCCCAGAAGATGAAAGACGCCTGACATGAAGCCGGCGAACACCGGAAGCCCCAGGCTGCCTTCAAGCAGATAGACCAGAACGGAAATTCCACCCCTTCTGCTTCCCAGGCAGGCCCCGACCAGGAGAACCGCAAGGGTCTGTCCTGTAATCGGAACCGGGGTAAAGGGTAGCGGAATGCGTATCTGAGCCATCAGGGAGATGAAAGCGGCAGCAGCCAACACGGTCAGGGCTTCACGAACAAGAGTGTATTTGGCCGGGAAGGGTCCGGGTATTGCCCTGTCTGCAAGAAGCGGGCCATGATTCTCTAACATATTGAGCCTCACTTGATTACAAGTTGCTTTACCGGGGCTAGTCTGTCCGAATTCATCCTGTTGTCAACCCCAGGTTTTCGCTCTGCGGATTCGGAGGATGACGCATTGTCTGCTTGACTTGAGAGGACTGCAGGCTATGATGCCAGTGATATGGCAAAGAAATATACTGTTCTTGAGACCTGGATAGTCAATGAGATGAAGCCCGAGGAGTCCAACAGTGCGGAGCAGACCTATGAGCGGATGCAGCAGCAGGCAGCAGGCAAACTGCCGGTGATTGATGTCGAGCAGAACTTCCGGGAAGAAGACCATTTCTGCGATGAAGCCCGCGTCAGGGATTTTGCTGCCCACCTGGCCGGGGCTGAGACTGTTCTGGATATCGGGCCGGGCGACGGCTGGCCACTCCTGCGGATTGCGCCGTTCTTCAAGTCGGCCACCGGTATTGACCCGTCGCAGAAAAGAATTGACACATGCCAGGCCAACGCCGACAAGCTGACAATCACCAATGTTACGCTCAAGAAAATGTCGGCCACTGAGATGGATTTCGAGGATAACACTTTCGGTGCAGTCGCGGCCGCCGGTTCTATCGAGCAGTGCCCGGACCCGTATCTGGCGCTGCGTGAAGTTTTCCGGGTACTGAAGCCCGGAGGCAAGTTCCGGGTTGAGTTTGAGGCGTACGACAAACAGGAAAAAGGAATAACCGAGCGGCTGTTTCTGACCGAGACCGAGGAGTCGCTCGGGTACCACTACGTCCTCAGGCATCAACAGCCGCCGTGGGAGCGCAACTACCTGGTGAAGTTCAAGGTTGACCCCGAGACCCGGGATGCGTTCAAGAAGCTGGCCGACCTGACCAGCCGGCTCGGCTCCATTCCCACCCAGAACCCTGAACTCGGACTGCAGTTCCTGGAAGCGAACCAGACGGCAATCATTGGCTCGTCCTGGTATGAACTTGAGCACTTCACCAGCGCCACGATGAAGCAGACCCTGGAAGAAGTCGGGTTTGTTAATGTCCGGATAGCCTGGTCGGCCGCAACCCTGGCGCGGACAATGTGGCCACGTATCAAAGAAAGCGGTCTTTCGGACGAGCAGACGAAAGACATGCTGCGCGGGCTTGCCGAAATCGCGGTCAAACTTGATGCACCGGCCGGACTGGGCGAGCCGGTTGTGGCAGTCAAACCGAGTGAAGGGTTCAAGGGTTGAAGGGTTCAAGGGTTCAAGAGTTGAGCCATCGGATGGCACCTGCGAGAACGCAGAGCAAGTAGGAGATGGGTGTGAGGAAGCTGGTGTTGTCCTTTTGCGTTGCGGCCTTGGTGCTTGTGGTTTGCGGGAAGCCGGTAGTTCACACAAAGCCGGGCGAGGTTTACAAACGCGTCGCTCGGCCTGAAATCTGGCAGATTCTGCCGCGGACCCAGGCTGAGAGTGTCGGACTCCAGTCCGGAGACTTGGTGCTGTCTTACAACCAAGAGCCGGTCCGGACCAATGACGAAATCCGCAGGGCCCAGGCCCGGGCTTTGGGCAGCAAGGGTAGAATTCCTGTCGTTGTGCTGCGCGGGGACAAGGAGCTTGAGTTCTCGGTCGAGCCCGGTCCGCTCGGAGGCATGCCGGTGGCAGCGAAATATCCGAGCAGCCTGGCTCTGGCGCTTGAAGACATCATGAGACATTTCGGCCTTTTTGCCGACTACGACTGGCTTGCGGCCCTTTCCGGTGAGTCGTTCACTTTCACCGCTCGGGCTGACGAGTGCCGGGCCTGGTGGCCGGGCGGCAAGTCTGGGGAGTATCTTGCCCAACTGGCAGACATGACCGGGCTGTCGATCGAGAGGTTAGGGGCTAGGGGTCAGGGGTTGGGGGTGGATGCAATCAAGCAGGAGCTGCTGCGGGGACGGACGGTGCTGGTACATGGCGGCTGGCCTGACCACCGCTACGGGTTCTGGGGCATTGCTACCCGGTACGACATGAAGGACTCACTGGTCTATGGGTACAGCCTGGATTCGGCTGAAGAACTGGGCCTGACCGGTCTGGTTGATGAAGCGTATGTTGTCGCGCCGGCCGATGACTACAAACAACCGGACGAACTGCTGGCCAGGGTGCTCACACAGGCGCTTGAGTTGACCCAGGCATACTCTGACACCGGTTGGAAGTCCGGCATTCAGGCTTATGACCTGCTGCTGACAAGCCTGGATACGGTTCCGTTCTGTCCGGTGTGCGGAACCGAAGAAAGTCAGGCATGCTTTGACCGGCTTGTCTGGGCGACAATTGCTCACAAGCAGAGCGCTAACCGGTTCCTTCAGAGCATGAAACTTGCCTCGCCCGAACAGGCTGGCCTGCTTGATGAGACCATTGCGGACAATCAGGCTATTATTGGCAAGCTTGAAGGAATCGCAAGAAGCTCGGTCAGACTCGGACGCTTGGAAGACCAGCGTAAACTCGCTCTAATCCTGAGCAAAGTCCAGCTTATCGAGAACGACCTTATCGGGCTTTACGAAGCGCTGCTGGTAGAATTCTAAAAACCGCCTTCGCCGATGTCTTCATAGTCCGGGTGCCAGTCGTGGAGCCAGTTTTCCTCGCGGAGCAAATCCGGGTCCAGGGGAGTCTCCATCAGGAAAATGCAGTAACTGGAAGAGAAGCCAATTTCATTGTTGGTGATTTCAGGCACGCAACGGTCAACATAGATACCCCCCCGGCCTCGGGCCCCGGCGTGGAGCAGACGGCAGTGGTCAAACACGGTCGAGGTCATGGTCAGCGAGTACAATCTGATACCTTGCCAGGCACCGGCCCGGGCCTCCCTTCCGCAAAACAGTATTGAATCGGGCACGCCTGACGCCGATACGCCTCCCCGGTCATCTCTACCTACCTCAAGTGCACCATCCTGCTCAAAAACCACAACGGTTCCCTGGTCAATAATGAGCACAGGCATATCAACTGAGCCGACCAGGAGCGTGCCCTTGACCAGGTAAGGTACCCCGTGATTGCGCCACTGGGAACTGTTTATGATTCGGCCTCCGATTACCTCGATGCTGTCCCTGGCATTGCCGGTAAGCTTATTGTCGCTGCCCAGGGTCCCGACATAAGAGGCTTCAAGAGACAGAGGACAGCCGCCACACCCGGTGATGGTATTGGCGGCAAAGTACAGGAAGCCGCTGGTCAGGCATCTGACCCCGTCCGCAGCGCTGTTCCGGACTGTGGTGCGGGCGATGGTAACCTCTTTGTAAGTAACGATAGCCGCGATACCGTTGCCGCCCGCACGGTCAACAACACAATTATAGAGCACGGTGCGGGCCGGGTCGGCATGTTCCCAGAACTCAATGCCCGGCCAGGTCTGCGGTCCGGGCGCAGATGAGAAAGAACTGAACGTAATGGGTCCAGCCAAACCCTGAGCTGTAAGAATTCCGGGCTGGCCCACGCCGACGCGCAACGCCGCGCTGTCAGAGAAAAGCAGTGAGCAGCCGGACGCAATCGTCAAGACTGGGTTTGCCGGGCCCCCGATGTCGATGGTCGCGACAATGTAGTATGGAACACCCAAACAGTCCCAGAGTGCGTCGACCTCAAGCTGGCCCCCGTTCACCCCGATGCCGTTGTAGCCGTTTTCTAGGTATGTATTGACCGGCCCGACCGTGCCGGCATTGCCGGGGTGAACCAGAACCGGGAATCCGGCACACATACTGACATGGTTGTTACTGAATGCGCTGAATCCGTGTTCCTGCCCGACAGCCCCATTGGTTGAGCTTTGACGCAAAGTGCAGGATGCGACTACCACCTCGGCTTGTTCGGACAAGACCATTCCAAGCCCCGAACCCCGGCCCCCGTACTCTATCACACAATGACGCAGAATGTTGCTGTCTGCTCTGGCATTGGGCAGGAAGCTTATAGCCTGCCAGTCCCCGGGCTGAGGCGTGGGCTCATTGGAAGTGAAGACGACAACTGAATCCTGAGTCCCGGCCGCTTTCAGACCAGCTAGCCCCTGACCCCCAGCCCCTACCCTGATACCCGCACCTTCTGTCATCTGAACTTCAACGCCCGGCTTGATGAGGAGGATTGCCTGAAGGATGAGCTCGCCTTCAATAATGTGCGGATTCCCGCCGGGTTCCCAGATTTCATTGCTGGTGATTGTCCCGGTGTGCCTGGTGCCGGGCCAGACAAAGACATTCACTTGAGAGGACGTATCGCTGTTGCCGGCCGGGTCGAATGCCACGCAGGCAAGGACATGGGTTGTGTCTGAAGTAAGTGCTGCCGTGTTCAGCCTGAACCGGAAGATGCCGGCTTCACCCAAAGAGTCGGTTGCCTGGTACTGACCGTCAACCAGGAGAAACACCCGGGAAACCCGGTCATTGTCACTGGCCCGGGCCTGAACATCAATCCACCCCCGGACTGTATCCGAGTCTGCAGGTGAGACGATGGTGACGGTTGGCGGGGTGTTGTCCGGGCCGGGACAGCCCAGGAGAAGGACTGTTATTGTGGTCGCTGCGAGGCGGTGAAAGGCAGTCAGACTCATCGGTTCACTACGCTGTCACCCCTCTCTTATCGGATGGGGACATGATTCCGTATCGTGTCCCCATGGCTAGAAAACGGTGACTTTGTGCTGGGCGACTGAGCCCGGGGCGAAGATGCCGATGATATAGCTGCCTTTCTTCACCAATTCGCCGTTGTCACGAGTACCGTTCCATTCGACGCTGTGGTACCCGGCCGGCTGCTTCTGTTTGAAGATATGGCATACCGGCCGGCCCAGCATATCATAAACCTCGACCCGGACCATTCCCGACCGGCGCAGAAGGTACTCAATCCTGATACTTCCACCACAGCGGAGCACCGGTCTTGCCTGGACGATTTCGACAAGGGCCGGCCGCTCTTCCTCGGAGATGCCGGTCGCCAGTTCACCGACCGAGAAAACCAGGGCCGGATGCTGACCAGAAGGCAGGCTGAGTGCGGTGGCGATAGCAGTCCGTTCGTCCCGGGTCAGAGGCATGGTCAGGAAGCCGCTCAACCCCATCGCCCGGGCTTGCGCAAGGAACTGGAAACCGGTGAACCCGGCTTCCTGCATTCTCATGTAGCTGCTCGTGTCGGAAACGCAGACCACGACATAGACCGGTGCGGTTGAAGGAATCCTGGTCGAGGACAGCCGGAGCTCGGGCCTTCGGTCTCCGGTCACCACCGGTTCGAGCCGGTGGTCAGCAGAATCCAGGTTTCCTCCTGGCGGCCGGTTGTGGTAACGGTCAACGCCTTGACTTCGGACCAGATAGATTCTGCCGGTGAGGTAGTAACCCGCAATGGCGCTGGGTACAGTCAGACCACGTCGGCCGTTGTAAGCACGGTGAGGAGCTACACCGTAACCGGCCCATAGAAGCTGGGAAACGGTCTCAAGCGACAGCCCCAAGGGCATGAAAGCTGAGTCCTGGTTCAGGTCCAAGAGCACCATCTCGAAGCTGTCCGAGCTCGTAGTATGGGGTTCGGGCAGAGTCGAATCAGACGAGATGGCGACAAGGGTTGTATCCAGATTCCGGCTGTCTGCCAGACCGTAAACATTGACCATCTGAATCCGATGGTTCGGGTCCCACTCTCGATTGGCGTGGTGAGCCCCGTATGTCATCGGGCAGGAAACTACACCCGGGCCGGCAGAGTCCACAAAAGCAAGACCGGCCAGCAGCCCGGCCTGGATTGCAAAGCCGACTTCTTCATGGCGGGCCGCAGCAATACCCACCTCATAGGCTGAGCCTGACTTGTAGCGGTGGTCTCCGGGCTTATGGACTACGATGGTGTTGCTGCCTGGGTCATAGATGTAGACGTTGTGTCTGGTGGCTACATAGAGCTCGCGAAAGGTCCCGAGCCGTGGAGCTCGCTCCATAGCCCAGAGCACATTGGCCAGCACCTGTCGTGGCAGAGTGTCATTGAAACCGGAGTGTACTGAATAGCGGCTGTTGGACAGCAACTCGAATGAATAAGGATGGATTACAGGCCCGGGCAGGCTTTCGATATCCGCAGCCGCAGCGATGCCGGCGGCCAGAATCAGACCGACCACAATACCTGCTGTCCAAAACCGGTTCATTACGATATATAGACTAAGATGCTGGAATTCGGTGTCAAGCGTTTGAAAAGAGAGAAGGGGCCCGAAGCCGGGGGAAACTTGACTAAGGGGTCTGGGGGGCTAGAATTCTATAGGAGTCAATGACAGAAGAACAACCTCCAGACCCCGACCCCGACAAACGCATAACGCCGGATGCACAACGCATAACGCCGGATGCATAATGCGTAATGCTTAATGCCTAATGCCCAAAAAGGAGTCGGGGACCCGACGTACTATATCGATTGAGGGAATCGACCCGGTTTGTCTTCTTGGCCCGGCTGACGCCAACCTCCACGTGCTGGCAAAGCACTACCGGACCAGAGTCGTGGTGCGGTCGGGCCGAGTCCGACTTTCCGGTCCGGCCGAAGAGGAACCCGAGCTTCTCGAGCTTTTCCACCGGCTGATGGAGCGGTGCCGGAAGGGTGAGGTCATAAGCCCGGAGCTGGTTGAGGCGGAGATCAGAAGGCGGAAGACAGAAGGGGGAGGGACGAACCGCCAAGAACATGGAGAGTCAAAAAGGCGGAAGGCGGAAAAGGGGGCTCGGAACTCGGAGACCGGAACACGCAGTTCGCATGACGAGTTGACAGTCCGCACTCCCCGCAAGACGATTATTACCAAAGGCCCGAATCAGCAGGCATACCTCAGGGCGATTGCCCAAAACGACATCATTCTTGCTATCGGCCCGGCCGGCACGGGCAAGACCTACCTGGCGGTTGCGGTTGCATTGGAAGCGTTTGTTTCCGGCCGCGCCAACCGGATTGTGCTGACCCGGCCTGCAGTTGAGGCAGGAGAATCGCTGGGGTACCTGCCCGGTACATTCAGGGAAAAGGTCGACCCGTACCTGCGACCGCTTTACGACGCCCTGTTCGATATGATGCCGATTGAGCGGGTCAAACGGCTCATCGAGGAAGAAGTAATCGAGGTCGCGCCGCTTGCCTACATGCGGGGCCGCACCCTTTCTGACTCCTATATCATTCTGGATGAGGCGCAGAATACCACTTCGACCCAGATGAGGATGTTTCTTACCCGGCTTGGCTGGAACTCAAAAACGATAGTGACCGGTGATATTACCCAGATAGACCTGGCCCAGCCCGATTCCTCGGGTCTGGTCGAAGCCGAACAGAGGCTTCATTCGGTCAAAGGAATCAGCATCTGCCGTTTTACCGAGAAAGATGTGGTCCGACCACCGCTGGTTTCGAGGATAATCACCGCCTATGAGAGAAAGATGAAAACAGAAGGATGAGGGCGGAGATTCTGAATACCCGGGACCGACGTATCGTAACTGATGTTAAAAAGCTTATTCGCCGGGTCGGCCGGGATTTCCGATTGGGCAGGACTATCGTCAATGTAGTATTTGTCAACAACCGGAAGATGCGCGAGTTGAACCGCCGGCACCTGAAGCGCAATCGGCCCACCGATGTGCTTGCGTTCCCACTGGACATTGTCGATTTGGAGAATTCAACAAAGGTGCTGGGTGAGGTATATGTATCGCGGGACCAGGCGCGAGTTCAGGCCCGGGAACACCGGGTCGGGTATTACGACGAAATCCAGCGTCTGGTTCTACATGGAGTTTTTCATCTTCTGGGTTTGAGCCATGAGGAAATGGAAGCTTGTTATGTCCGCTACCTCTAAGAGAAAAGGGTCAAGGGTTCAACTCCTCCAACCCTGGACCCCTGGACCCCTGGACCCCTCGAACCCTCTCTGATGCTCTGGTACCTGGCTGCCATCGTCGCGCTGCTGTTCCTTTCGGGGCTGTTCTCCGGGTCGGAGACTGCGCTTTTCTCCCTGACTCGCACCCGGCGCGACCGGCTTAAGGAAACAGACCCGAAGACCGGTCGGCGGGTCGAAGGTCTGCTTGCGAAACCGGTCCGCTTGCTCGGGACAATACTGTTTTCCAACCTGCTGGTGAATGTCACCGCCACGGCGCTGTTCACGCTTGCAATCATCAGTTGGACCCGCCAACTGGGGTATGACCCGACTGTTTACCTTGGCATCGGCGGGGTGGTGATGACCGGGGTGTTGCTTGTCTTCGGTGAGGTTACGCCCAAAGTCATGGCCACCCATAGGCCTGAATCTTTTGTCCGATTCACCAGCGGAATAGTAACCGGCGTTCAACTGATTCTGTCGCCGGCAGCCCTGGTCCTGGCTAAGCTGAGTTCGGCTCTTGCGCCTCGTTCGGGCGAGCCCGAGTGCCTGACCGAGGAGGAGTTACGCACGATGATTAAAGTGGGCCGGGAACGGGGAGTGATTGTTGAGCGCGAAGAAGAAATCCTCTGGAACCTGGTCGGACTCGAGGAACGCACCGTTTCCGAGGTGATGACTCCGAGAATTGACATGGTCGGCCTGGAAAAACGTACGCCCATTAAGGAAGCTGTCGAAGTATGCCTGAAGGCCGGGCGCTCCAGGTTGCCGGTCTACGATGGCACGGTGGATAGTGTCATCGGAATTGCCTATGCCAAGGAGCTCTTGACCGCGCCGGACAACCGGATGCCGGTGGAAACGATTGTGCGTCCCGCCTATTTCGTGCCCGAGGTAAAGGGGTTACCGCCGCTCCTGGAAGAACTGCGCAGGAAAAGTTCCCATATCGCAGTGGTGGTGGACGAGTTCGGCCAGACCGCAGGTCTTGTAACCCTGGAGGACGTACTTGAGGCGATATTCGGGGAAATCACCGACGAGTTTGACGCCACTGAGGAACTACCTTATCTCAAGATAGATAAGAACAACTATGTGGTTGATGGCGAAATCGACATCGCTACCCTGAACCGGCTGTTCCGAGGCGTGTTTGACGGTATCGAGCACGAACGGTTATCCGGGTACGTCCACGAGCGACTTGGCCGGCTGCCGGCCCAAGGTGACCGGGTCAAGGTCAACGGCCTGGAAATCGTGGTCCAGGAGGTTGACAGCAACAAATTGGAAAAGGTACTGATAAGAAGGACGAAAGCGGAAGGACAAGGACGCATGACGCCTCCGGCGTAATGCGTCCTGCGTAATGCATAATGCGTAGATGGCGTAGACGATGGAACTGATTGCCGGGCTGGCTCTGATTCTTGCCTCCGGGTTCTTTTCGGGTTCGGAAACCGCGGTGTACCGTGCTCGGTGGATAAGGTTAACCACTTGGGCGGAACGGAAGGTGTCCGGCAGCCACCTGGCTTTGCGACTTCTGAACTGGCGGGAACCGACGGTTATCGCGACCCTGGTCGGTACCAATCTGTGCAACGTGTTCGCAGCCATGCTGTTTTCCAGGTTCTTCGCGGTCAGGTTCGGCCCGGCCTATACCGGCTTTGCGGTAGTGGCGGTTGTGGCCCTGACATTGGTGTTCGGCGAGTTCCTGCCAAAAGCGCTTGCCCAGGCAAGTCCGAATCGCTGGCTGCGGCGTTCGTCCGTACCGCTGGCTGTATGCCTCGGCCTGTTTGCGCCGGTGGTGCTGGTGTTTTCCGGTATTGCCAGGATTTTTGCTACGCCCCTTGGCCGGTCAGGGACGAAACTGTCCCTGACCCGTCAGGATTTCCTGACAGCGATGCGCCAGCGGGAGCAGCATAACGGCCATATTCACAAGGAGCGCAACCACCAAGGCCAGACAATCAGCAGCATAGTAGCCCGGCTGTTTCAGTTTTCCGGGACGCGAGTTGCCGAAGCGGCGATACCCCTTGAACAGGTTCAATCAGTGCCCGAGGATGCAGGACCCGGGGATATCCTGGCGGTCATCGAGGAACACGGTTTTTCCAGGATTCCGGTCTACCGCAGGGAGAAAGGGAACATTATCGGTGTTGTTTTCGCCAAGGACATGCTGGCTGCGCAAAAACGCCGCATCCGCCCGGTCGATAAGGTATCTGAGAACGCCCGGGCGATGGAAGTGCTGGAGACGATGCAGCGCCGCGGGACCCACATTGCAGTGGTTGAAGACAAAGCAGGACAGGTCACCGGTATCGTCACCCTGGAGGATATCCTTGAGGAACTGGTGGGTGAAATCCGAAGCGAAGACTGAAAGGACGCATGATGCCATCCACGCCTAACGCATCCGGCGTATTGCGTAATGCGTCGTGCATCATGCGTCCTGCCTGATGCGTAATGCATAAAGCATGAATCGTATCCGCCGCACTGAGGCGGTCTGTCTTCGCTCTGCGCGCCATCGGGAAACGAGCAAACTCGTCACTCTGTTTTCACCCGATGCCGGTAAACTGGTTGTCCTTGCCAAGGGCGCCCGACGGCCCAGGAACAAGTTCGGTGCCACGCTCGAGCAGTTTGCGGTCTCAAAGGTGATTTATTACTGGCACCAGGAGCGGACTGTGTACATCATCTCTGATGCTGAACTGGTGCATGCGTTTCCCGGGTTGACGCTTATTCCGGGTCGGTTCCTGGCAGCCGCGCAGATTGCCGAGTTTCTGCTCAGAACCCTCAGGTCTCATGACCAGACGTCGAGCGGAACTGCGGTGCAGCACTACCCGCAGCTCTACCGGCTTACTCTTGCCTATTTTGATGTGCTTGAAACAGCAACTGGAGGGTTTCCCGCGCTGGTGGGTTCGTTCCTGCTCAAAGCGGCGAGTTTCCTCGGGTTCAGGCCCGAGTTGCGGAGATGCCTGCGCTGCCGCAAGCCGATTAGCGATGCGGATGCGGTCGCTTTTGACCCGGAGCGGGGCGGAGTTCTGTGCTCGAAATGCGCCCCATACACGGTTGCTGTTCCGCGTGCGGGAGAAGGTGTCCGAAGAACAGGACAAATGGCGAGTGACGCTCTGCGACCAAGGAACAGGTGGGGTCCGACGGCTCAATATGGAAGTGGCGTGAAGCTCACCAGGACCCAACTCGCGACTCTTTCCCGGCTGCTCTATAGTCCGGGTGCTGAAATCGCCAAGGCCCTACCTGATGAGGAGCGGTTGGACCGCAGGGCCGCCGGTTCTGCCGGCGAAACAGACTGTCTCACGCTCATTCTGACATTCGTGTCTCTTCATTTGGACCCGCTTCTTCTGAACTCCTTCAACTGGAAGTCGCTCTGACCGCTTACCCTATAACCTCCACGACCAAAGTACATATGAATTGGATTGTCATCTTCTCCGTGTCCTTTGTATCCTTGTGTTTAGATTCTGCATTTTGACTTTTCCCTTCACTTGAACCCTTGAATCCTTGAACCCTGTCTTCTGTACTACAAGGCTACAACATCGTCGTTTTCGCGAAGATGTTTTCCTCGGGTGTACATGCCTGCTGTTGAGGTTCGCATCAGTAGCGGTCCACTTCTGTCGCCGCGAGGGCGAAGCCCGTGGCGGTCTTCCTCTCCAGAAGATTGCCACGTCGGGCGTCGAACGCCCTCCTCGCAATGACAGCCGGGTCTGCGGTTTTGCCTCTTGCACTTTG
>JAUWNN010000244.1 GCA_030612625.1 Caldifarciminota bacterium | reverse complement strand
GCAGTTGAACTCAAACCATCTCGAACCTGTTGCCAAGGGCCAGACTGAACACGGCGCTTTCCTGCATGTCAAGACCAGTCAATCACAGGTGCATATCGTGATGGAGCAACGTACATCGTTTCTTCGTCGCGGCAAGGATGCCGCTCCCACAATTGTGGAAGAGGTTTCCCAACCTCGACGTTCCGTTATCGAGGACACCGGCAGCATCAGCGAAGAAATACGCTTTCACGCCCGGGAACTGAAGAACTACACCATCGAAAAGCTGGTAGCGATTTTCACATCACGAGACCAGGGCGTAACAGACCCTGACACGGTTTCTCGTCAGGCTATTTCAGAAGCTCCTTCATTCAACGAGCTTTTCGAGCGGCATAAGAAGGTCTGGCACGAGCTATGGACCAAAGCCGATGTTAATATCGATGGAGACCGCTTTGTCCAGAAAGTAGCCCGGCTTCACGTCTATCACCTGCTGACAACAGCTTCGCCTCATAATCTCCAGATAGATGCCGGCCTGCCGGCTCGGGGTCTCCATGGCGAAGCATACCGGGGCCACGTATTCTGGGACGAACTCTATATCTTTCCTTTCTATTTCCTTCACTTCCCCGAAATTGCGCGCGCCCTGTTGATGTATCGGTACAGACGCCTTAATGCTGCCCGTGCGTATGCACGGGAACACGGTTATCAGGGAGCCATGTATCCATGGCAGACCGCGGCTGATGGAACAGAAGAAACCCAGGTCATCCATTATAACCCGGTGTCTGGTGAGTGGGGCCCTGACTTGAGCAGACTTCAGAGACATGTATCAATTGCCGTATTCTATAATGTGTGGAGCTACTACTCTTTCACTCAGGACCGGGAATTCCTTGAGCAGCATGGAGCAGAAATGATGCTCGAAATCGCCCGGTTCTGGGCCAGTATCGCCCGTTTCAACCCATCAACAGGACGGTATCATATCGAAGGGGTGATGGGACCGGATGAATATCACGAGAAGCATCCTGACACGAAAAAGGAAGGCCTGAAGGACAATGCCTACACCAATATCATGGTTGTATGGCTTCTTGAGAAAGCGATCAAACTCCAAAACCTGCTGCCGGCTACCGTGTTCAACAACCTGTCTCGCAGAATCAAGTTCGACCTTAAGGAAATGGAGCAGTGGAACGACATCACCCGAAAAATGAACCTCGCCGCTTCAAGAAATGGTATCATCAGCCAGTTCAAAGGATACCTGAACCTCAAAGAGCTTGACTGGGAGGCATACCGCAACAAGTATGGCGACATCCATCGGATGGACCGGATCCTGAAAGCTGAAGGTGATTCTCCTGACCGGTACAAAGTGGCAAAGCAGGCAGACGTACTCATGACATTCTATCTGCTGTCACCTCATGAGATAGTACGTATCCTCAGGCAACTCGGCTACCGGGTCGGAGACCCCGGTTCACTTGTAAAAGCCAACTATGCCTTTTACGAACCTCGAACGTGCCATGGCTCAACCTTGAGCAAAGTGGTGCACTCGGCACTGGGCAGATACCTTGAGTCAAAGGAAACCACTTGGCGCTGGTTCCTGAAGGCGATGGAAAGTGATATTTATGACACTCAGAAAGGAACCACCACTGAAGGAATTCATGCCGGAGTGATGGCGGCTTCGCTGAGCATCATCATTTCCAACTTTGTCGGCATCTCCTTCAGGAACGGGCACATCATGGTCAAGCCGGACCTCCCCTCTCACTGGAACAGACTCTCGTTCAGACTCGTCTACAGAAACAACTGGTATGGCTTTACGGTCTCTCGTTCCTGTGTGTCGGTCCGGCTCCTTTCCAAGGAAGGCTCAGGCACTGTTGTGCTCGGGGACAAAGAACACACACTCACCCCGGCTCAGCCAGTGTGCACATTGTCACGACGCAGGCAGGACGCGCAGGGCGTATCCTAGAGCTTCGCTTTGAGCTTGTCCGCTATCTCCTGGGGTTCGTAGACAACTCCAATCCCGGCTGCCTCAAGAGCCTTGATTTTCTCTTCAGCGGTTCCAGAACCTCCGGAAATAATCGCACCGGCATGGCCCATCCGTTTACCCGGCGGTGCGGTCTGGCCCGCGACAAACCCGAAAACCGGCTTCTTCACACTCGCCTTCACGAACTCCGCGGCCCGCTCCTCGTCGGTGCCGCCGATTTCGCCCACCATCACAATCGCTCTGGTTTCCGGGTCATCATTGAACATCCTCAGGCAGTCGATGAAGTCAGTGCCGATGACCGGGTCCCCGCCGATGCCGACAACCGTCGACTGCCCGAACTCCGCAGTGTGGCTGGCAATCTCATAAGTCAGGGTTCCGGACCGGGAAACAACCCCGACGCACCCTTGCTTGAAACTGGCCCCAGGCATGATTCCGACCTTGGCCTTGCCCGGCGAAATCAGACCCGGGCAGTTCGGCCCGAGAATCCTCGTATTCCGGCCCTTCGCATAGTCCAGCACTTTTACCATATCCAGGGTAGGTACCCCTTCGGCAACGCACACAACCAACCTGAGTCCTGCGGCGACCGCCTCGAACATAGCGTCAGTCGCAAACCGGGCCGGCACGAAGACGATGGAAGCATCGGCCCCGGTCTCGCGAACCGCTTCCTCAACTGAATCGAACACCGGGATGCCGTCAGCGTCCGCTCCGCCCTTGCCCGGTGTCACCCCGCCGACAACCTGAGTGCCGTACTCCCTCATCGCCCGGGCGTGGAAACCGCCGTCGCGGCCCGTAATGCCCTGCACAATCAGCTTCGTTTGTCCATCGATGAGGATGCTCACTTCACGCCTCCTGCCAGCTCGACCGCCTTCTTCACCGCCTCAGCCATCGTGGCTGCCGGCGTCACCTCACTGTTTTCAAGCAGCGCGCGTGCCTTGTCGGCGTTGGTGCCTGTGAGTCGGGCCACAATCGGCACCGTGATGTCCGCCTCTTTCTTCGCCTGCAGCAGCCCGTTCGCGATGTCGTCGCACCGCGTAATCCCGCCGAAGATGTTCACCAGGACGACCTTGACGTTCGGGTCGGACAGGATAATTCTCATCGCGGTCTTCATCTTCTCGGGTGACGACGAACCGCCGACGTCAAGGAAATTCGCCGGCTCCCCACCGTACCGCTTTATCAGGTCCATGGTCGCCATCGCCAGGCCTGCGCCGTTCACCACACACCCCACGCTGCCCTCAAGCTTGATGTAGGAAAGCCCGGCCTTCTTCGCCTCCACTTCCTTCGGCTCCTCGGAACTCATGTCCCGCATCTCCTCATTCCCCGGATGGCGAAACGCGCAGTTGTCGTCGAAGTTGACCTTGGCGTCCAGGGCCAGCAAAGTTCCATTCCCGAGCCGGACCAGCGGGTTAATCTCAATCAACGAGCAGTCCCGCTCCACAAACACCCGGTACAACTTGTGCGCGATAGCAGCAAAAGCCCGCGCCTGCCCGGCGTCATCCAGAAGCGCCATCCCGGCATTCCGGGCCTGGAACGACAGCAGCCCGGAACCAGGGTCAATCGCGACCTTGAGTATCTTCTCCGGGGTCTCGCGAGCCACCTGCTCAATCTCCACCCCGCCCGCGGCCGACGCCATCAGCACCGGGCACCGGTTCGCCCGGTCAACGATAATCCCGAGGTAAAACTCCTTCTCAATATCCGCGCACTCGGAAACCAGCACGTGACCCACCGGCAGGCCTTTGATGCTCATCCCGAGAATCCTGCCTGCCACCGACTCAACGTCCTCAAGCCGGTCCACCTTCTTGACCCCGCCGGCCTTGCCCCGTCCCCCGACCAGAACCTGGGCTTTCACCACCACCGGCAGTCCCAGCTCCTCGGCGACAGCAACCGCCTCCCGCGGCGACGAAGCGACCTGCTCGCGCGGCACAGGAATCCCGGCCGCCTTGAACAACTCCTTAGCCTGGTATTCGTGAATCTTCATAGGCCAGAACTGTATCGAAAACCCTTAAGCTGTCAAGCCGACCTGGGCCCAGGAAACGGAATAGAAACACAAAGATACAATGAACAAGAGAAATCCAAATGACCAAATCCAAAGCCCTAATCAAATCCAAATCCCTAATGACCAAAGAAGAACCACTACAGTTGTCGTTCTGGCATTTGGACTTTGGGCTTTGACATTGATTAGTCATTGGGGCTTTGGATTTTGACATTACACTTCTTATCCCTTTTGTACTACAAGGCTACAACATCGTCGTTTTCGCGAAGATGTTTTCCGCAGGTGTACATGCCTGCTACTGAGTTTCGCATCAGTAGCGGTCCACTTCTGTCACCGCGAGGGCCGCTCACGCTTCGCTCAGTGCAGGCTCCGGCCCGTGGCGGTCTTCCTCTCCGGAAGATTGCCACGTCGGGCGTCGAACGCCCTCCTCGCAATGACAGCCGGGTCTGCGGTTTTGCCTTTTGCACTTTGGCCTTTGACCTATGACTCCTCCTCATCTGTGTCTATCTGTG
>JAUWNN010000215.1 GCA_030612625.1 Caldifarciminota bacterium | reverse complement strand
GGTACCCGCATTGAGCGGGTTGCGGTAGTAGGCCGCTAAACGGCTATCCGCCTGCTGTTTTTCTAATCCAAGTCGAAATGCGGATTGCAGAAGGCAGAAGCCAAGCCTGCTGGCTTTCTCCGTTTGCCTTCATTTTTTCGCTTCGGCTTGGCAGGCGGTCTATGATGTTCCTTTTCCAAGCAACAGCGTCAGTTCTCTGACCAATTCTGCCACCAGCGAAGCACCTGGAGAGGGATGGTCACTACGCGGGCAGAACTCCACGATATCGCAACCGACAATGTCGAGTTCAGCCATCCGGGCAAGGGTCCGAACCAGTTCCTGATACGAGCAGCCACCAGGTTGCGGGGTCTGGACATCGGGCAGAACACCCGGGTCCAGAACGTCGAGGTCCAGCGTTACATAGGCAGGTCGTGAACCGATTTCCTGAAGGATTCGCTCGACTGGGGAGTTGAGTTCAAACGGAAAGACATTGGCAAGTTCCATTTCTTCAGCCTGGCTGAACGAGCGGATTCCTGCCTGGAAGAGCCGTTCGCGCGGAATGTAGTCCAGCACCCTGCGCATCGCGGTTGCGTGACACCACTTCTCACCCAGGTAAGCATCGCGCAGGTCTGAGTGGGCATCGAGTTGAATCACGCACAGCTTCGGGACAGAGCAGTTGAGTTCGGAAATTATTGCGGGACAGATGGTGTGCTCGCCGCCAATCGCCAACTGCTTTTTTCCGGCCTGGTAATTGGCCCGGGTGGTCCGGGCAATCAGTTCGATGGGTGAACCAGGCTTTTCATAGCGGAATTCCAGGTTTCCGGTATCAGCCACCGGGATTCCGGTGACATCGCGGCGCTGGTAAGGACTGAAGGACTCGATGTTCTCTGCGCCGAGACGAGCCGCATCCGGGCCAAAGCGGGTGCCGGGTATGTAGGAACTCGTCCGGTCCAGAGGCATGCCGACTATGACCACTTCAGCGTCTTGGAGTTGTGTGTCTGCGAAGTAGAAGGTCATCTGAGAATGAAGAATGAAGAATGAAGAATGTAGAATGTAGGGTGATACCCTTGCGCTACGCAGGGCGTCACTCTTGCCGTTGGATGACACAATTCGGACACCCGAGACTCGCAATTCGCAATTCGTACTTCCAATGTGGGCCAAGTGTATGCCGACCGTCTTGACAGTCAAGGCCGGGTTCCTAGGCTTGTGCTGCCGTGCGCATCCTGGTTTCATGCGGTGAGCCATCGGGCTGGCTGTTCGCCGGCTTGCTGGAACAGGCGCTGGCCGGTCTGGCGCCGGGTTTGCGCATAATCAGACCGGGTAACAGAGGTCTGTCCGAATCGGTGGTGGGTTTCTGGGAAGGTCTCAGGATAGCTCCGGCCCTGAGAAGACGGCTCAATCGGACTGTGGTTCAAGTTGAGAAGATGAGTCCTGATGTGGTCGTGGTGATAGGGTTTTCCGGTTTCAATCTGGAACTGGGGGTCAGGTGCCGGAATCTGGGAATCCCGGTTGTTTATCTTGCGCCACCCCAGGTCTGGGCCTGGGGCAGGTTTCGGGTTCGGACCCTGCGGAAAGCTGCGGACAAGGTGGTATGCCTTTTCCGGTTTGAAGAGAAGCTGCTGGGACAAGCGGGCATTGATGCGGTCTTTCTGGGCTATCCGCTGCTCGACATGGTCAAAGCTGCTCTGTCAAAGGAACAGGTCCTGGTTCGTCTTGGACTGTCAGCAGACGAGAAGTATGTCGTTTTCCTTCCTGGTTCGAGGCTTGAAGAAACCAGGTTTCACCGGCCGCTATTCAAGCGGGTGTTCTGCCGGCTCAGGCAGGCTGTGTCCGGGATTCGCGGGGTGATGGTTGCCCTGGGAACCAGGGAGAGTCTGAACGAAATGGCAGTCGGGCTTGATGCCCGATACAGCATAATCCACCATGCCGAATGTGCGGTTGTTGTTTCGGGAACAGCGTGCCTGGAGACCGCTCTGCTCGGAACCCCACAGGTGGTGTGCTACCACCTGTCAGCGGTTTCAAGACTGCTGGCAGAAGTGGTTGTTCGCCGGCGCCAGTTCGCCCTACCCAATATCCTTCTCAATGAGCGTGTTATCCCGGAACTGATTGAACCCACGGCTGACCGGGTTCTGGCTGAGGTTCTGGCGATGCTGGGTAGTCCGGCCCGACAGGAACAGGCGCGTAGGCTTTCGACCAAGCTTGGGGAATTGCTCGGGCCGAGCGGTGCGATGGAGCGAATAGCTCGGTTGGTGCTTGAGTATGCACAGTAATCCGGGATGCCCCTTTTGAAGTTCCCGCGCTGCTGTCGGTCAAAGAAGGACTTGACCCGGTGTTCGGTGTGGCATAGAGTGAGAAGCGCAGATGGGATTGCGTTTATTGCCAGCCGAGAAGCCATGTTAGCAAAGCAGGAGTTGCTCAGATGAACAGTATTCTGGAGGAAATCTACCGGACCGGAAGGTGTGTTGACCTTCACGGAGCAGAGCGTCGTGTCACGGGTGGTGTGCCAAGAGATGATGCCTGCGTGCTTCAGGAATTCGGCCGGCTTGCCAAGGCACGGACAACACTTGAGACCGGTGTTGCGTTTGGCCTGTCAACTCTTGCCATCTGCGAAGTGCTTGAGCAGATAGGGAAGCATGGGGCCTGTCACTATGGGATTGACCCTGACCAGCGTACAGTGCATGGCGGTGCCGCGATCCAGAACCTGCGTCGTGCCGGACTTGACCGTCTTTTTGAGCTATGTGAAGGGCCGTCCCATCTGATGCTTCCCCGGCTGCTGGAGAAAGGGATTGTTCTGGACCTGGCGTTTATTGATGGATGGCACACCTTTGACTACACCCTGCTGGATTTCTTCTACATTGACAAGATGCTGCGGCCTGGGGGATTTCTTCTGCTTCATGATTGCAACTGGCGGTCAAAGGTGAAGGTGATCGGATACATCGGGACACACAGGAAGTACAAACCGATGCCGGTCCGCGCAACAACCAGACTGTCCAGCAAACAGCGGCTCAAGGAGTTGGCTCTGGGCATTTCCCGCTGGCTGCGGGGTGCTCCGTACGAGTCAGTACGCCCTTCCCAGGTTTGTCTGCCCACCATAGCGGTGTTCCAGAAACTCGAGAACTTCGAACCGGACTATCGTTTTTTCCGCAACTTCTAGTCAGGATTGGGTGATTTATGTGCTATTCAAATAGCCCGTGGCACTCGGTCTGCGACGATGCGCGCTAAGGAGCTTTTCTGGTAAGGAACTTTGTCCAACTCAACAGGAGGATTTGTTCTGTGGTGGAACGATACCTGCCTCAGGCAAAGCGGAATATGTCCAGTCTGTACGAGCAGGTTGTGGCTCGATACATGCAGCAATTGAAAGGGGACTCGCAGGTCGTGGATGTTGGCGGCGGACGGAAATGTGCGTTTGCAGAGTTCAGACCGGCTGGAAGTAGAATCATAGCGGTTGATTCGTCTGAACAGGAATTATGCCAGAACCAGGATGTTGATGAGACCAGAGTCGCGGATGCTACGAAAGGTCTTCCTTTTCGCGACAATGAAGTGGACATGGTTGTGTCCAAGCACGTATTGGAACACCTGCATGACATAAAGGGTTTCGTTCTTGAGGCGAACAGGATATTGAAGATAAACGGCCATTTCATTCACTTCTTTCCTGCGAGATACGCTCTGTTTGCGATAATCAATCGGCTGATTCCCGACAGGCTGGCCCAGAGGCTGGTGCATTCTTTTCTCCCTGAGACAAAAGGAACTCGTCGGTTTCGGGCATATTACGACAGGTGCTTTTACTCGGGTCTCAGGTTTCTTCTATCGGAGGCCGGTTTTCAGGTCGAGAAGGTATATGTGAGCTATTATCAGTCCCACTATTTCAGTTTCTTTGTGCCTTTGTTTCTGCTCAGTTCCCTTTATGAGTTGCTGCTCTATTGTCTTGAACTCAAGGACCTTGCTGCATGCCTGATTGTCGTGGCAAGAAAGGTTGATGCAAGCCAGGAACGAAGTCAAAGATGACCCGGAAAATGCGGCGGAAAAGGTGACCAGAGGGATGACCGGGAAGATGATTCCTGAGATGACCAGACAGATGCCGGACAGGATGGCTTGAGTCATGCTTCGGCAAGTGATTTGGGAGGTGACTTAGGAGGGAACCTGGCAGGGGATTCGGTAAGGAGCGGTCCAAAGGACTTCGGAACGGATTGTCGAAGTGACGCTGGAACAGGGTCGTGAAACGCCGAGCCAAACCGGGACTGGAATGACTTCGGAAACCATGCCCGAAACGACTGCGGAAACGGGTTCGGAAATGATGCTGGAAACGGGTTCGGAGACGACTTGTGAAGGAAATTCGGAAACTACTTAGGGGGCTACCCGGGGAGTAGGGGAGGGGTTGACACCTTTAGATTGCTATCTCTTTGATTATTCAGGAACTTAGAAGGATTTTCAGCTTGCGGTTGATGTAACCTTTTGGTAACATATAGGGCGGAATTCCGGGGACATAATAAGAGATTATTGATATTCGCGGGGTGCTTGCTTAGAGTGGTGCATGGCACGATGGGCACGAGTGGTAGTGCCCTCGGTACCCCACCACGTCACGCAGCGTGGAACTCGTCGGCAGCCGGTGTTCTTCCAGGACGAGGATTATCAGACCTATCTTCGGCTGATGCGGGAATGGTGTGACAAGGAAGCGGTAGCGGTTTGGGCCTACTGTCTGATGTCGAATCACGTCCACCTGATTGCAGTGCCCGAGACGGAGGCAGGGCTGGCGCGGGCGATTGGTGAAGCTCATCGGCGTTACACGCGGCGGGTCAACTTTCGAGAGGAGTGGCGCGGCTATCTGTGGCAGGGACGGTTCGCTTCGTGTCCGATGGATGAGCATTACCTGCTGGCAGCGGTGCGGTACGTCGAGCTCAACCCGGTTCGAGCACGAATGGTGAAGCATGCCTGGGACTATCGCTGGTCAAGTGCAGCGGCCCACATCCGAGGGGAAGATGACATATTGGTGAAGGTCAGACCGATGCTGGGCCGAGTTGCTGACTGGTCGGAGTACCTTGGTCAGGAACTGCCCGAGTCAGAGTTGAATGCGTTACGGCTGCACAACCGGACCGGTCGTCCATTGGGCAGTGAAGACTTCGTGGCTAATCTGGAGCTGATTCTGGGCCGTACACTGAAGCCGCTGAAGCCGGGTCCCAAGGGGCCATGGAAACACAAATGACCGGCTGGAGAAGAGAAAA
>JAUWNN010000184.1 GCA_030612625.1 Caldifarciminota bacterium | reverse complement strand
GACGGCCTACCGCTGACCGCCGACAGCAGAACAGGAATCGCGGCAGGGATGCCGCTCCTACAATGGAATTGAGAATGTCGAATCCCGAGAAGGGTAAGGATCGGTAAGGGGTCAGGAAAACCCGGGACGTTACCCACGTTTCAGCGCAGCGGGCGCACCTGGCCCCTGACGGCTGACAGATAACGGCTCACGGCCAACGGCAGGAAAAGCGGTGGCGAGCCACCGCACTCCAAAACCGACTGCCGGAAGACTGCCACGGCTGCGCCGAGATTCTTCGACAGGCTCAGAATGACAGAACGGCGCAGCCTCGCAATGACAGACAACCGCTGACCCGGCTGTGGGCGTGACTTGAGCAATCTGATGGCACCCTTCGACTTCGCTCAGGGCAGGCTCTGCGAGGACGCAGAGCCCAGTCGCGATTGTCGAGGCAGGGATGCCTCTCCTACAAGAACCGCTGACCGCATCCACGCACAACGCTTCACGCAATACGCACGAGGCCGGACGCCAGCGTTGAGCGTTATGCGTCGAGCGTGAAGTGTGCTTTTCGTGGCCAATCCTATATCGGTTTTCGGGAAAGGACCCGCACTTGTGGCACGGGAGAATGGCGATAAACTATCCTGTGCCTGCACGCATTGTACGCAAAGGACAGACCGCCACCAGGTTCCTCAAACCCGAAGTGGTGGCCAAACTCAAATCCATCGACCTCAAGGCCCGGCTTGTTGTCGAAGGTTTTCTTGCCGGCCTGCACCGCTCGCCTTATAAAGGGTTCTCGGTCGAATTCACCGAACACCGTCCCTACATGCCGGGCGATGAATTGAAGCGCATCGACTGGAAGGTATTCGGCAAGACCGACCGCTTCTACGTGCGCGAATACGAAGAAGAAACCAACCTCAGGGCCTATCTGATTCTCGACTCGTCCGGCTCAATGGCCTATAAGACCAGAGGCATCTCCAAACTCGAATACGCCAGCTACCTTGCAGCAAGCCTGGCCTATCTTCTCCTCCATCAGAAAGACAGCGCAGGCCTGGTAGTCTTCTCCGACCGGATTGACACTTATGTTCCGGCTCGCAGGTCGCCTGCCCATCTCAATATCCTCCTGAGTCAACTGAACCGGCTCCAACCCGGCGGCGACACCAACCTTGCCGACACATTCCACCAACTGGCCGAGCGCATCAAACGCCGGGGTCTTATCATAATCCTATCCGACCTCTGGGATGACCAGGCCCGAGTGCTTTCCGCGCTTCGCCATTTCCGCCACCGCAAGCACGAAGTGCTGGTGTTCCACATCCTGGACCCAAACGAAAAGAACCTCTCCTACAAGACCCCTGTGCTCCTCAAAGACCTGGAAACCGGCCAGCAGATGGCCCTGGACCCGCGTGTTGTCGGTGCCGAATATCGCAAGAGCTTCGAAGCATTCTTCCACCAGTTCGAGCGCGGCTGTCGTGAAGGCCTGATTGACTATCACCGGTTCTTCACCGACACTCCGTTTGACCGAGCACTGCTGTCCTACCTGGCCCGGCGTCAGCGGCTCCGTTAATGGGATTCTCGGCACCTGGTTTTCTGCCCCTGGTTGGGCTCGCGGCCATCCCGGTTATCATCCACATCTTGTCACGGCTCCGGCTGCGCCGGGTTCCATTTCCCTCTCTGCTTCTGCTTCGTTCGGTCCGCAAAGAACGGTTCTCCTGGATAAGACTCAAGGAACTCCTCCTCCTGGTGTTGCGCACCCTGCTGCTTCTGGCCCTGCTCCTTGCTCTGGCCCGGCCCTTTCTGACCCGGTCCATACCCGGCCTGGGTCAGGCTGCCGACATCATCCTTGTCATAGATGACTCCTACAGCATGACCTATGCAGACCGGTGGGAACAGTGTCTTTCAGACGCAAAGGAACTGGTGCGCTCGCTTGGCCCGGACCGGAAAGTGGTGCTGCTTACCGCCTCAGGACAAATCCCAGACGGCCGGGTTTCGGGCCGCGGTCCGGTCCTTGCGCTGCTTGACTCGCTCCAGCCCACATTCCTCGCCCCGGAACTGGGCCCGGCCCTCAAACAGGCGACCATCCTGGCCGAATCGCTCCACGCTTCAGTAACAGCAATCACCGACCTGCAGGACCGCGCCATTCCTCTTGACTGGCACCCGCCCGCTGGTGTCAGCATAACCCTGAACGATGTCGGCACCAGGGCATTCGACAATGCCGGTATCTCCCGGCTCTACCCCGAAGACCCGTTTGCTGCTGCCGGTAGACCGGTGCGAATTAGAGCCGACATCGTCAACCACGGTGAAAAGGAAATCACCCGCACCGCGGTTCTTTCCCTTGGTGGTCAGCGCGAGGAAAGGGTGCTGAAGATTCCGGCCCAGGGCCGCAGGACTATCACCTTTGAAACGACCATCAGCAAACCAGGTACCCACATCGGCCACCTGGAACTCCGGTCCGACTCCTTAAGCACAGACGACGCCAGGCACCTGGCCCTGCTTCTCCCGGAAAAGACCAGGATTCTTATTGTGGAATCCGACCGGGTGCCGGGCCGCTATGTGAAAGATGCCCTGACCGCTGATACGACAGCTCAATTTCAGGTGGAACTCATAAACGTCACTGAATTCTCCCGCCGCGACCCGCGCAACTACCAGGTCGTGGTCATAACCGACGCTTCGGCGCTCAAAGCCCCGGACCTGAGCAGGCTGGATTTCCATCTTCGCTCAGGCGGTGCCGGGCTTCTGATGGTCGGCCCGGTCCCAACCGGGACCGTCAACATCGGCGGATATGTCCAATCCCTGGGCTTTGCGCGACCGGCCGGTTTCGTATCGGTTACCAGAGCAGACACCACCCACCCTATCCTGGAAAAAGTGGGGCTCTCCGCATTATCGTCGGTCCGGATATGGCAGCATTCCCGTCTTGACCCAAAGGAAAACCTTGTGCTTGCCCGGCTCGCAGACCAGGACCCCTTAATCCTCGAAAGCCCGGCCCACCGGCTCATCATCTGGGCCATAGGCCCGACCCCTGAATTCAGCGACCTGGTGTACAAAGCCGCATTCGTGCCCCTTCTGCACCGGACTGTCAGCTACCTGGCTCAGACCCGTCTCAGAACCGACTACTTTGTTGGCGACACCATCCGGTTCCGGTTGGACAATCTGTCCACGGTCGTAGTGAAGACACCCAAGGGTAGAATCCGGCTTGAACCGACCATTGAGCACGGGCAGGCAACTCTCACCTTGACCCAAACCCTTATGCCGGGCATCTACGCGATTGAATCTGAAGGAATCAACGGTCAGCCTTTGGCCGTCGCGGTCAACCCGCTGGCTGAAGAAGGCGACCTGACTCAGGCATCCTATGACCGGCTGGTTTCCCAGGGTCTTCATGTACGCTCGGACAAACTGCCTCCATCGGCCGACCTTACAATACCTTTGTTGTACATAGCCGCAGCAGCCTTTGCCGCGGAACTGCTGCTGCTGCTTTTCTAGTCTGAACCGCCAAGAGCGCCAAGGACACGGCCGGAGAAAATCCGAAGTCCAAAACCCAAATGTCAAACAAAGCTCAAAAACCCAAAGGACAAGTCAATGACGCGGCAGGCACCCTCACCCTATCCCTTCACCGCGCTCCGAGCGCGGTTTCCTTGACGATGAGGGTGACACCCTGCGCAGCGCAAGGGTGTCACCCTGTGTCTGTCCGATGTCCATTGGGAGAGGATGTCCAAAGGACAGGTGAGGGGTTGAGTTTAACTAGGCCTTTGGATTCAGGCATTCGGATCTCTGCCCTATGCCATTTCTGGCACGGTTCTTGGCGGCCTTAGCGGTTAGTCGAATTCCGAATGACGAGTGTCGAGTAGCGAATGAAGGACAGAGGAAGATTGCCGCGCTCCGCTCGCAATGACCCGGAGCCGTCACTGCGAGGAATGAAGTGACGAAACAGTCTTCCTCATTCCGCATTCTGTCCTCGGTTATGGAATGCAACGACTCTGTCCCTTTGACTCCGTGAGCCATCGGAAGGCATCCTTCGGCAGACTCAGGACAGGCTCTGCCCCTCAGGGGCAGAGCAGGGCAGGCTTTGTGGTTCCTTTCCGTCCCTCTCCCTTGATGGGAGAGGGTTAGGGTGAGGGTGACTGTTTTCTTTCCCTTGGCGAGCTTGGCGGTCTTGGCGGTTCAATCCTGCCGGAAAATCGCCACGGCTGCTTCGCAACCTCGCAATGACAGGAAGGGCTTCTGCGGTTTGCCTTTCGACCTCATCTGTGTTGTGCCATCCGATGGCACTCTCCGCTGCGCTCCGATTCATCTGTGGTTGCAAAGAGCAGACGCGTGTGGCCCCACGCCCTAAGCAAAGATGCCGGTCCGAAGGTAGCTCACATACCGCCCGAAGATGGTCTCGTCTTCCAGGATAGCGACCCGGTGGATGATTACGCAATTCTCCTCAGTCGAGACCTTCAGACCATAGCACTCGTGACCCGGCTCTCGGACCATGTAGCTGAGTTCATAGACTTGCTCAGCCTTCTGGTATCCGCGGCCGGTCACTTTCTCCATGAACCAGGCCAGATTATCAGCCACCGCGGCCACAGCCTCTCTCATCTGCATCAGATTGAGCAGCGGTATCTTAATCACTTCTCCGCCCATCGAGCGGGCGTCAACCACCTCAGCCTTGTCGGTATCGACAAGCTGGCGCATTGCGCCAAGGGTTTCCTCTTCCATGATTTAATCTAGCCCAAAAGCATCAACCGGTCAAGCCCGGCTGGTCGGAATTCTCAATCCTGACCCGCGGGCCGGCACATCATGTGGGCATACACCTTGGCGTTGTCCACCATATTGGCGATAACCGAGTATTCGTTTGGATTGTGAGCCTGTCCCTGGTTCCGGCCCCAGACCACCGCGGGAATCCCGCGCTTGCGGAAAAAAGCGGCTACGGTTCCACCGCCGATTCCCTTGACAAACGGCTCCTTTTCGTAGACCTCGCGCACCGCAGAAGAAAGCATCGCTACGACCGGCGCATCGGCCGGTGTCTGTGCCGGTGCCTGGACAAGCTGTTCAGGCTCGACCTTGACCTTTGCCTTGAACTCAGCCGCAACATCCCTGGCGATTTCCCTCATATCAGCCAGCAGGTCATCCAGCTTATACTGCGGCAGCATCCGGCAATCGAAATAGAACACATCCTGGCCCGGAATGGTATTCACGTTCGGAACATTGGCAAGCTTCCTGGTCGGCTCGATTGTTGACTCGGGCGGTGAGAACAACTCATTACGGGCCGGATACTTTCCGTGCAGAACCTTGTCCAGCCGCACAAGGAGATTCGCGCCTATCCGATGGGCATTGTTGCCGTCATCCGGCGTTGAAGCGTGAACCTGCTTTCCCAGAACCGTGAACTTCACCCAGGCGATGGACTTCTCCGCAATCTCAAGCATAGTTCCCTGTTCGTTGCCCGCATCCGGCACCAGCACCAGGTCATCAGGCCTGCACAACTCATGGTTCTTCAACAGCCAGTCCACTCCGAACTCGGACCCGGTCTCCTCGTCTGCCACCAGCATCAAGGCCACATCCGTTTCCGGCACAACTCCCAGGTCCAGCATCGCTTTCACTGCAAAGCAGGACCCCACCATCTCCTGCTGGTTGTCCTCAGTGCCCCGGCCGTACACTTTGCCGTCCTCAACCCAGGCATCAAACGGGTCATGCTTCCACAATTCCCTGGGCCCGGGAGGTACAACATCAAGATGGGTCATAATCCAGAGGGTCGGTGATGCTCTCCTGCCTTTCAGTCTTGCCACCAGACTCGGCCGGTAACCGCACGGCGCATCCTTGTCCGGCGCCCGATACTCGGTCACCTCAAGACCCCAGCCCTGAAGCAACGACTTCATGTACTCGGCCTTCGGCTTCTCGCCTTCACCGCCTGAGCTTGGGCTCAATGCGACAAGTGAAACCAGCTTCTTCTGCAGCTCAACCATCTCCGGCTCAAGCTCATCAATATGAGCACAGACCTTATCAAAGGTTTCTTTGTCAGACATCAGTTCTCCTTGGTTTCGACAGTGCTCTGAGGCCAGTCTAGCGCTGGCTACCAGGCTGTCAACCGGCCCCAGACCCAAGCCGGTCGCCGGGAAGGTTGGGAGCCTGTCGCCAGCCCAAGAGCAGATGCATGGGGTCTGGATTGAACATACGAACATTTCTCTCCACAGAAGTCGCAGCAAATATCATACCAAGAGCCAAGGAGTGGGGGGGGGGGGGGGGGGGGGGGGGGGGGGGGGGGGGGGGGGGGGGGGGGGGGGGGGGGGGGGGGGGGGGGGGGGG
>JAUWNN010000141.1 GCA_030612625.1 Caldifarciminota bacterium | reverse complement strand
GGCTGAACCGCAGATTACGCAGATTGCACAGATAGAGTCCGGAAAGGAATCTGCGTTCATCGGTATTCATCTGCGGTTACTTCTCTTTCGTGCCTTTCGTGATTTCGTGGCCAATCCTGGTTTGGTTGCGGCCCTTCGGGGACCGCGCTAGGTTCATCTGTGTTTATCTATGGTTCATTCTTCGTGTTCTTCGTATCTTCGTGGCTTTATTTCGGTTCTTGGGTCATTTGTCCTTAGGAGAAAATGGCGTCGGGAGCGGGGAAACAAGGGGGTTTTTTGGTGGGTTGGGAAGGAGGGATACCCGCTCCCGACAAAACTTCTTAAATTGTCACTTTTCGCCTTCCGGCGTCAGCTCTATCTTTTTCCCTTCAGCTACTGATATAGTCACCCGTTTCGGGCTTGTCTCAAGAATCAGCCGTGCGAGCGGATTCTCAAGCCTTCGCTGAATGGTCCTCTTCAGCGGTCTTGCTCCAAATTGTGGGTTGTAGCTTTCCTCCGTCAAGAGTCGTTCCACACCCGACCCAATTATAAGGTTTATTCCCTCGTCTGTCAACCTTTGTTTTAGCCCCTCCAACTGGATGTCCACAATCTTCCTGATATCGTCCCGGGTCAGCGGATTAAAAACCACAATCTCATCAATCCGGTTCAGGAATTCAGGTCGGAAACTGCGGTGCAGCAGGCTCATCAGTTCATCCTGGTCAAACCTTCCGTCCCGGGCAAGCTCGGTTCCCAGATTCGAAGTCATTATGACAACCGTGTTCTTGAAATCCACGGTCCGGCCGTGGCCGTCAGTCAGCCTTCCCTCATCAAGTATCTGCAAAAGGATATTGAACACGTTGTGATGCGCCTTTTCAATCTCATCCAGCAGTATCACCCGGTAAGGCCGTCTCCGCACCGCCTCGGTCAACTGGCCGCCCTGCTCGAATCCGACATACCCGGGCGGCGCGCCGACAAGCCTTGAGACCGTGTGCCGCTCCATGTACTCGGACATGTCAATCCGCACCATCGCGTCCTCGGTATCAAAGAGCACCCGGGCCAGGGTCTTTGCCAGCTCGGTCTTGCCCACCCCGGTCGGGCCCAGGAAAATGAAACTGCCTATCGGCTGCTCTCGGTTCCCGATTCCGGACCGCGCCCGCCGAATCGCATTCGCTACCGCTGAAACTGCCTGGTCCTGGCCGACAACCCGCTTGTGAATCTCGTCCTCAAGCCGGACAAGCTTTTCCCGCTCAGACTCAAGCATGTTCCTGACCGGCACCCCGGTCCACTTGGAAACAATCTCGGCGACGTCATCTTCAGTCACTTGCTCGCGCAACAACCGATGCCCTTCACTCTGTCCCTCAGTTCCGGCAAGCTGCTTCTTCAGCTCAGCCAGCCTGCCGTATTCCAGCTCGGCCGCCCGGTTCATGTCATACTTCCGCTTCGCATCCTCAAGCTCAACGCTGACCTTTTCAATCTCCTCTTTGACCTTGCGCCGGTCTTCGACTTCCTTCCGCTCCAGTTCCCACTGAGACGTCAGCCTTGCCTGCTCCTCCTTCAGATTCGCAATCTCCCTCTCAATGTCGCTGCGGCGCTGCTTTGAAGCCTCATCCTGTTCCCGCTTGAGCGAAAGCCTCTCCATCTCCAACTGCATCTTCCTGCGCTCGACTTCATCCAGCTCCTCGGGTTTGGAAGTAATTTCCATTTTCAGCTTTGCCGCAGCCTCATCCACCAGGTCAATCGCCTTATCCGGCAGAAAGCGGTCTGAAATGTACCGGTTTGAGAGCATTGCCGCGGCCACCAGGGCTGCGTCGGTTATCTGGACTCCGTGATGCACTTCGTACCGTTCCTTCAGCCCGCGCAGAATCGAAATCGTCTCTTCAACAGTCGGCTGGTCTACGTAAACCGGCTGAAATCTCCGCTCCAGGGCCTTGTCCTTCTCGATATCCTGCCGGTACTCATCCAGAGTGGTTGCGCCGATGCACCGCAGTTCTCCTCTTGCCAGCATCGGCTTCAGAAGGTTACCGGCATCAATCGCACCCTCAGCCTTGCCTGCGCCGATAATCGTATGCAGCTCATCAATAAACATGATAATTCTGCCCTCAGATGAAGCCACTTCCTTGAGCACCGCTTTCAACCGGTTCTCAAACTCGCCCCGGTACTTGGCACCGGCAATCAAAGCGCCCATGTCCAGAGCTATAACCTTACAGTCCTTCAAGCTTTCCGGCACATCACCGCGTACGATGCGCAATGCCAGCCCTTCGGCCAGCGCGGTCTTGCCCACACCGGCTTCACCGATAAGCACCGGGTTATTCTTGGTCCTGCGGGAAAGCACCTGCATGATTCGCCGAATCTCCTCATCCCGGCCGATGACCGGGTCAAGCTTCCCTTCCTTTGCCAGTTGTGTGATGTCCCGGCCGTACTTCTCCAGAGGCTGGTAGCGCTCTTCTGCAGTCTGGTCGGTCACCCTTTGCGAGCCGCGAATCTCTTTCAAGACCTTGAGCACCTTATTCCGGTCAATCCCGAAATTCTTGAAGATTCTCACCGCATCGCCGTCCTTCAGACCAAGAATTCCAAGCAGCAGATGCTCAGTCGAGACAAACTCATCCTTGAACCGCTTCGCTTCCTTCTCAGCATCGGCAAGCACTTTCTGTAACCGTCCGGATGCATACACCTGACCCCCGACCCCTGACCCCTGACTCCAGACCTTTGGCCGGTCCGCAAGCGCGGCCCTGGTGTGCTCAAGCACCTGGCCCGGGGCTGCGCCGACCTTCTTCAGTATCTGGGGAATCAGACCATCGGCCTGCTCCAGGAGCGCGAGCAGGATATGCTCGGCATCAAGCTCACTGTGCTCGAACCTGGAAAGACTCGACTGAGCCTGGGCAATCGCCTCTTGTGCTTTCTCGGTAAACCTGTCCATTTTCATATTCCTTTAGTTAGACTGCCGGCCCGGCTGCCCGATTCGCCCCGCAATCCCAAGAACCGAAATAGAGCCACGAAGACACGATAAACACAAACCGCAGATTACGCAGATTGCACAGATAGGGTCCGGAAAGGAATCTGCGCTCATCGGTATTCATCTGCGGTTACTTCTGTTTCGTGGATTTCGTGCTTTCGTGGCCAATCCTATATCGGTTTTCGGGTCAATCCGGTGTTTGGTCTTCAGGATGTGGCAATCGGATGACAACCGCGGGGCGGCCAGGCAGCATGACCGCCCCGCGTACGTCGGATTACGGTCCGACCGGAGCCGAGACGTTGAACACCTGAGTCCGAATCGCCTCGAGCACGCTCTGGCTCAGGCCGCGCGCCTGCCACTTGCCAATCAAGACCGCTGCCTCAATCGCCAGTGACTCGCCCGAGACCTCAATGCGCTGCAGGTGCCAGATTTCCCGTCCGAAGTCGAGGTAGAACGGGTAGTCCTTGATCGAAACGCCCTGTCCGTCCAGAACCTGCTTCACCTGGCCCTCCATCGAGGTAATCAGGGGAAACACTGCCTGGACACGAGCGTACATATCCGGTCGCATGTCGTCGAGTATCGCCTTGATCCGTTCGGTGTTGAACTTCGCATTCCAGCGCGCGATTCGTTTTGATGCGTCTGTTGCCATGGTATTCACCTCCTTTCAGCGGCAATGGCCGGCCGGGCCGCAACCGGCCGGCCGTCGCAGCCACGGGCCGTGCTGCCCGGTCCGCGGCGGAGCTCCGAATTGTCATAGTGCATTGTTCACTCCAGATTCAGCGAGAACACTTCCCGGCAGATTGTGAGGAGGACTTTGTGTTGGGCACCCTGAAGCAGCCATTGCGCAACGGCGTTGCGCGTCTCGTTCTCCAGGGTCCTGGACTCGAACCGGCGCGTGAGCCGGGCGATGCGCCGGCTGAAGTTGAAGTAGGCCAGGCGGTCGATGCGCGCCACACCGCAGTCGTTCAGAACCTCACGCGTTCTGACCTCGATGCACCGCTCCAGTTCCAGGGCCTGGCGGTACTGCTCCACCTGGTCATCGGCGTCGCCGTCGCGGCGCATGTTCATCCGGCCCTGGCGCAGGGCCAGCGCGTACCTTTGGCAGGCCTGGTCAAGACTGCGTGCCATTTCAGGCATCCTTTCCGGTCTGCTGCGGCTTCGCCTGGGGCGCAAGACGCTGCCAGATTTCGGAAAGCAGCAGGGTCATGGTCCGCGGCTCAAGGTTCAGTGCCAGCCACTTCCTGATGCACGCCTCCAGGTAGAACGCAAGGTCGCTGCCGGTCACGGTCCGGAGCAGCTTCGCCAGCTCGCGTACGTACCAGCGGTACTGATTCAAGTAGACAAGCTTCAGGCCCGACGCCTGAAGCAGCGGGTCCACCACCTGGTAGCAGGCCCGTTCGCTTTCAGCCGGAGTCGCGCCGAAGATGGTAATCGGCTTATCGCTCCGGCGGACGCGCTCAAGCAGCGCGACCGCATCACGGGACAGGGAATTCGGTTTCACACTAACCTCCTTTTCATTTTCGACCTCTCGACTGGTCAACCACGGCGGCGTGAGCGTAGAAGCTGTGCGCGCGGTTGCGCAGCCGCGGGCTTTCGCAATACGGCACAAAGTCCATGACCGCTTCCATGAGTCTGCGCCGCGTCACGATGCGTAGCGCCTCCTGCTGGTGTTCCCGAACCAGCCGGGCGGTCGCGGATTCCATTGAGCCCGGTGCAAGCCGGGCCACAAGGTGTTGCTGCAACGCCTCGGCCTTCTTCATCTCCTCAATCAGCCGGGCGTCTTCGATTACATAGTTCATTGCCACCTCCGGGTTGACATACTTCTGATTTCTGTCTTTCATCGCACACTGTGATAATGCAACGACCGTGCCTGATGCCGGCTTCCGAAGGACCGTGTCGTAATTCCGGGGACTTACAGGTGCAGCGTTCACTTCGCGCGGAGCGAGTCGGGGAAAAATCCCCGGTACCCAGGGAGATTTTCCTGCTGCCTGATTGTCCTGGTTGGGTGAGCTAGGTGGGCACGACGGACGACCTGCGCTGTCTGGTCTCGTGCCTGGCAATCCGCTGCCGGACCGTCTTCGGGTCTCTGCCCAGCGAAGCGGCGGTGCGACTTACGTTGTGCTCGAACATCTCCCAACGCGCCACCGTCTCGTCCTCGACTAGCTCTCTCTCTGTGCGCAGGCGACCATTGCTGGCGTCTTCCGGCGCGCGGGCCCCAGACGGTCGCAGCTTCTGACGGACCGTGTCGGCGCTTATGACCGTGCCCGATTCGTCAATCATCGAGAAGATGACGATGTTTTCGAGTTCACGGACGTTTCTGGGAAAGGCGTATTCGCCCAGCATCTCCAGGGCCTCGGGCGATATACCCTCAATGTCCTGCCTGATGTCAGCGCGGTGCCTAGCGATGAAGTGCTCTACAAGCAAAGGAACGTCCGAGAGGTGCTCGCGCAGCGGCGGCAGGAGAATGCCAAAGACATTCAACCGGGAGCAAAGGTCGTCGCGGAACGCGCCGGCTTGCACCTGGGCCTCGATGTCTTTGTTCGTGTCCGCAATCACACGTACGTCAACGTCTTTGTCACGTGCACCACCGACCTTTCTAATCTTCCGGTCCTGGAGCACTCGCAGAAGTTTGGGCTGCTGCGATAAAGGCATCTCGGTAATGTCCGGCAGGTGAATGGTACCTCCGCACGCCCGCTCAAATGCGCCCTCCCGGCTGGCTATGGCGCCGGTAAAGGCTCCCCTGACATGCCCGAACAGTTCGCTCTCAACCAGGTGCTCAGGGAGCGCTGCGCAGTCAACCACCTCCAGCGGGCCGTCCTTCCTCAGGCTGAGCTGGTGGAGGGCTAGCACCAGCATGCGTTTTCCGGTTCCAGACTCGCCCTGCACCAGGATGGCGACGTTTGTGCGAGCCACCCTGGCCACCTGCTGAGCTACGCGCAGCATTTCCGGACTGTTTCCGACTATCATGTCCGTCTCCAGCATGACCTCAATGACCTGCTCGACCGAGAGCCGATTCACTGGCCGAGGGTTAGGCAAGCTGGACATTGAAGTTACCGTAGCAGACCGTAGTGCGGAGTTGGTCAAGGTTTCTTGCTGCAGCAAAAACACCGTATGTGCCGAATACCGGGATCTTCCCCTCCTTGGCCAGACCTGCGGTCACGCCGGTGCCGGACTGCTCGGCGATTCCGACCGAAATCCAGCGGTCGCACCGGCTTTCGTCGCATTCGAAGAACCGGGAGATCTGGATTGAACGCGAGATGTCGGCGCCGATGGCAACGGTGCGCGGGTCGGAACCGGACTCCTCAAGTGCCTGCTCAGGTTGCTCGTGGTGCGGGGTCTTGCCGTGCCAGCCAGCGACATTCTCCATGAACGAGACGCCCTTACCTTTGGTGGTGTAAGCGATGATGACGGTGGGTTTACCGGTGGGCTTAGCCGTCTTCTCGAACGCCTGCAGTATCTGGTGCATGTTGTGGCGGTCAATCTCGATGATATTCCACCCGAAGGCACAGTATTTGCCGGTTACCGGGTCGATGTTCTGCACCTCCTTTACCAAGCCGCATTTCTGGACACGGCAGGGGTCTATGTCAGAACTCACATCTACACTTGACAGCGCCTGCGTTTTTGGGGAACATCTGCTGGCAGTGACTGGGATGATGCGAGTCCCTGTCCTGCTGGATTGCCCACACATAGTGGGAATCGTGCTTGGATCCCCCTGCTTCGTGCTTCGGCCAGGCAGGGGGTTCCTTCTTTCTTCCGCGCGCGCATAGACGGCCTGCGCCGCGGCGCCGTTCTGCCGTTCCTCCGCGGCGAGGTCCGTGCTGGCCTGGATTGCGGCCGTGATGAGTAAGGCCAGGTTGAACGGTTTGAGCGTGCTGCGGTTCGTCGCCCGGGTTTCGATCCCGAAGTCCTCCTTGAGAACCCAGGTGTCACCCATCGTCTCAGGCACCATCGGACCGCAGGCGACAACGGTCGGATTTCCCTCGGACAGCACTCCACCGGTCGGATTCTGGGGCGAGTTGATAATGATGAGCTTGGTGTGTCTATTGATGAGCCCGATAGCGGCGCCGGTGCCAGCAGGCGTCTGGCTCGCCCAGACAAGAAATGTCTCTTCGACGGTGACGATCGGCGTGGCCTCGCGCGCGAACCGGATGAACTTCGGACCTTGGATCCCGAACAGCAGGTGCTCGGTTGCGCGCAGGGTGAAGGCGGCGGTGTAGGAGTTGGTGTTGGTCTGGATTTGGGCGAGGAGCCTTGCCATCTCAGCCAGCATGATGCTGTACCCTATGCGCCAACCGGTCATAGCAAAGGCTTTCGAGAACCCGTCGAGAACAATGAGCTGGTGGTGGATTTCGGGAAACCGGCTGGTTGTTATGGACCCGGAGATGTCGGCACCGATGGAGACGGTACGCGGGCCGGAAGTGAACTCCTCGAGCGCCTGCTCAAGCTGTTCGTGGTTCGAAGCCTTGCCGTGCCAGCCGGCGACATTCTCCATGAAGCTCACGGCCCTACCTGTGGTCGTGTCGGCGATTGGCTCGATGTTCTGCACTTCCTTGACCCAACCATCAATCTGGAGCCGGTTTTTGTCCACGATGCAGCAGAGATTGTCGAGCTTGAAGTTACCGGCTTCCATGATAGCTTCCCAGACCTGTCCTTCCTGGTGCTCGCCGTCGCCGGTCAGACAGAATACCCGGAAGTTTTTCTTGTCCATCCTCGCGGCAAGCGCTATTCCGACTGCGATTGACAGCCCTTGACCCCGAGCCCCGGTTGCGGCCGCGACGCCCGCCAGTCTGGGCCAATGGGGAGGGCCCTGGTACGGTGAATACAGTTTGCGCAGCCGGACAACGTCCTCGACCGGAAAGTACCCGGCCATTCCCAGGCCGAGATACAGCGATGGCGCTTTGTGGCCGCTTGACCAGATGACACGGTCTCGGTCCTCCCAGAACGGCTCATTCGGGTCGTGTCGGGCAACATGCAGATAGAGCGCGGCAGTAATGTCCATTATCGAGAGGGTGCCGCCCGAGTGGCCGGA
>JAUWNN010000140.1 GCA_030612625.1 Caldifarciminota bacterium | reverse complement strand
GAAAAGGAATACAAAAACGGCGATGTATGACAACAGGCTGAGCGACCGGCCCGATGCCATGATGATATGAAACAAGGATGCCCAGGTGCTTAGCAGCACATGGCCGGCGTGCGGGAATCCGGTTCTCGGCCTGAAATAGGCGATGGCAATCCCCACTATTGCCAGCGGATTCACCAGCCACCATTTCTCAATGAAGCCGATATGAATGCCTCGGTCAGGCATACCGAGCAGTGTTTCTCCCAGGTAGGGGATTACTGAATCACTCAGTGTGGCTATGCCTACTGAGCCCACATACCCGATGGCAAGTAGAATCCAGATATTGCATCTTTTCCTGGCATGTTTCTTATGGAGTTCATACATCGAAGCGGTAACAAGGGCGCTCAAGACAACATGAATCGGATGAAGAACATAGAAGATATTATGGGAAGTCTCAGGAGGTAGTTTCTGAAAGAATATCATGATGAGTATTCCGGTGGCCGCTCCGAACGCGGTGAACGGGGCGTGGCGCCTGAGTTCTCTCAGGATTGTGCGGAACATCGCAGGTAACCCGCCGCGGTTCGGGCTAGATGGTGCTGAGAAACGCGGCCAGGGTGCGCAACGGCACGCCGGTGCCGCCGGTCCGGGTATAGTCCCAGTCCTCTTTGGTGAATGCCGGACCCGCGATGTCAATGTGGACCCAAGGCACTTTCTTGTCCACGAATTCCTGCAGGAAAAGACCGGCGACAATCGTGCCGGCAATTCGCGGCTTGCCGATGTTCTTGATGTCGGCCACTTTGCTCTTGATATGAGACCGGTACCGCTCAGGCAGCGGAAGTTGCCAGAAGAATTCACCCTGTTCCTTGCCTAGCTCAATCAGCCGGTTGATGGTTTTCCGGTCTGTTCCCAGGAGGGCCGAGTACTCATCCCCGAGCGCAACCACGCAGGCACCGGTGAGCGTTGCCATGTCAATCATCAGGTCCGGCTCGAGCTTCGAGCCATAAGCAAGGGCGTCGGCAAGAATCAACCTTCCTTCAGCGTCGGTGTTCAGGACTTCGATTGTCTTGCCGTTGTATGCCCGGATGACATCTCCGGGTTTCTGGGCCGAGCCGCCGGGCAGGTTCTCGGCCAGAGGAGCAAGGCCGTGCACGGTCACCGGTAGATCCAGCTCACCCAGGAGTTTGAACAGGCCGAGCACAGTGGCCGCACCGGCCATATCGCATTTCATCGTGTCCATCGAGGCGGAAGGCTTGAGCGAAAGGCCGCCCGAATCAAAAGTGACTCCTTTGCCGATAATGCAGACGGTCTTCTTTGACCGGCGCTTCGGCTTGTACGTCAGGTGCACCAGGCAGGGCGGTTCATGGGAACCGGCGCCGACTCGCAGGATACAGTTCATTCCCATCTGGATGAGTTGCTTCTTGCGCATCACTTCGACTTTAACGCGGCCCCGCTTGGCAAGCCAGGTTGCGAGTTCGGCCACCATTTCGGGTGCTTTCTGGCTCGGGGGTTCGTTCACCAGGTCCCGGGTGTAGCAGACCGCTTCGGCTACTGCTCCAGCTTGGGCAGCGGCTTTGCGCACGGTCGGAGTTATCGCTTTGCCTGTGCTGAACAGCAGTCCCAGCAGTTCGGGTGGCTCAGGGTCCTCGGGCCTGTTTTTCCTGTGTTCGGTATAGCGGTAGCCGGCCAGCACTGCGCCTTGCACGGCTGCGGTGATAAAACGGGGGATGCAGTTGGGGCCCCGAATCGGAATTGACTTCGGGTCAGGTATCAGCAGTCCGAATTCGGCGATTTTCATTTCTCCGGCCAGCTTGATGAACTTGGCAACCGCAACCCGCACCCGGTCCGGCTCGAACTCCTTCTTCTTACCCAGGCCGACAAGGAGCAGTCTTTGCCGGCCTTTGTCCGAGCGGAGCAGGATTGTTTTCTTGTACTGGCCGTGGAAGTTCTCCTCCTCGGCGATGGCCATGAACTCTTTGCCTTCGGCCTGGGATACCCCCAGAGGTGCTTTTCTGTCTTCGAACACCAGCGAGCCCAGGAACTTTCCGGGCCATTTATCTCTCGGTAAGAGCTGTGCTTTCATAATGACTCCTTGACGCATAATGCGTGATGCATAATGCATAATGCCTGAGTGAACCGTGAAAGCCCTACCGGCCGGTGCGGCGCGGTTTCTCCTGCTCAGGCTGCTCCTCCTGTTCTGCGGTTTCAGTCGGCTCGGGCATAAGCTCCATCATGAGCGCAGCGCCAGCGGCTTCGTACTTGACCATCCTTTTCTGACCGGCGGTTTCATACCAGATGTTCAGGGTCTGACCGGCCAGACTCATCTGGAGCTTGTTGCATTCGAACTCACCAGCCGGGACCGTTACTTTGTCCGTGCCCAATGTCTTGACTTTGACCGGAACAGTGGTGCCGCCAAGCCCAACGACAACCTTGAGTTCCATTTCCTCATCCGGTTTCAGGACAACGGCCCGCAGCAGGGTTGTTACCTGGTCGTTGTCAAAGTCGGTTGGGCCGACCGGGATGTCCAGTGACTTGTCGCCCATCGGGGTCATAGCTTTGATTGACGCCTTGTCCTTGGTGTAAGTTATTTCCGAACCCAGGGTCTGGGCTCCGGCCACGAGCGCGCGCATTGAACATATGGGCCTCAGATTGTCGCGGCGCATCCTCAGCCAGGACGAATCCCGGGTCTTTTCGCCGGTGGGTGCGGTGACTTCGGTCAGTGCGGTCAGTTCAATCGTTTCGATGCCGTCTGACTTGCCCAGGTTCAGGGTCAGAGTATGGAAACCGGATGGCTCGCCCTGGACCAGAACCTGATAATGGGTTACTTCATTGTCGGTCCATTCGGGCGGAGACAGTTTCAGTCCCGGGGCCTGTTCCTTGGTACAGAAAGCTGCAAGCAGGGCTGTCCCGAAAACAACTGCCAGAGCTTTTTTCATGCTTTCCTCCTATGTTTAAGGTTCAACGGTTGTGGGCTCGGCCAGGGGTTTGACGCGTCTTGAAGCCCGGTAGGCAACTAGAACCGCGAGATAGCCGATGGTGATGAGCACCGGCAGGGTGATGCTCAGGATGTGTGAGCGGACAAACCTGGAGAAACCCAGTCTTGGATAGTACATCATTACGAGAATTATGCCGTCAACAAGCTCATGGTAAAGTGTTGCTATGAAAAAGAAGAATAGCAGCCACCACTTTTTCTTCAGGCCGAACCAGTGGTAGAACCCGAGTCCGATGAGCGCGCCCATGATTGCGTGAAGTTGAATCGCATAGGCGCGTTCCCAGACTGCGGCCCAGGTGGTGAAATATAGAAACAAGGAAATCCCGAACACCCGGCCGAGCACGGGCAGGTACCCGATTACGGACAGGGTTATTGCTTCGCCGATGCCATAGCACAGACCGGTCCAGAAACCCCAGATTGTGGCTCCGCTCTTGCGGTGGAACACCTCGGGTCCGGTTTTGCGGGCCAGGGCCAGGAACACCAGTATTGCCAGGAGTTTTGCCAACTCTTCCCAGATGTTATTGTCCATCTGGACAACCCCGGCCACAAACCAGAAGGTGTTCTTTGCAAACACCAATGCGGCTTCGTAATGCTTGCGGAAAAGGAAGAGCGGGAAGAAAAGAAGGGCTACCAGTCCGGTGACCAGCCAGACCCAGGCCGGAATCCTGGCGAGCCCGCCGCGCTTCCGAAAAATGAAATAGAAGACAAGCGGCACCAATAAGCCGATGCCGCCGGACAGCACGACCGTGGGCCAGATGTTCATGCCTAGTCAATATAGGCCACAGCCCAAGACTGTCAATAAAGCGTGTCTCAGAAGTTGCCGGGTTCGGTCTCACCGGTTGACATTTCGTGTCTGGGTATTACACTGCTGGTGGAATAGCAGCCGTCATAAGGACCGGCTGCACAAGGCCTGCAAAGCAGAAACCTTGAAGGAGGAGCGATGAAAAGTAGCATCATGCTCATAAGCCTGATGCTGGCGCTCGGCCTGGGTATGGCGGCTGTTACAGCCACCGGCCCGGCTGAGTCCACGCCGGTTCCAGGGCTGTTGAGCGCGGCCGGACCGAGTATCACACCAGAAGAAGTGGTGCTTGCTCCAGCGCTGAACAGGCTCGAATGGACCGACAACCCCGAGGAAACGCTGCACTACGACGGCGGCAATGCCAATGCTATTGGTTTGACCGGTGGCGGCACTTACCGGGGCGCAGTTCGGTTCACCCCCACGTTCAAATGCACGGTAAAGGCGGTGCTGTTCTATCAGCGCGATGCGTCGGCGAACGATTATGTCTTCTTTTTTGGTGAGGAGAACGACACAACACCGGGCGCAATACTGGACTCATTTCCTTATGCCGGTTCCGGCTCTATGCGGTGGAAGCGGGTTGACCTGCCCAGGCCGCTGGTTGCACTGGCCGGCACAGACCTCTGGGCATGTGTCCGGGTTGCTCACGACTCGGCCAAGTTTCCGCTGGGCGTTGATTCCGGTCCGATGATACGGGACCGGGGCGGATTCATAGCCACTGGTGCCGGCGGCGGCAATTGGCGGCAGTTGCCCGACCTGAACCCCCAACTCAACTATAACTGGAACATCCGGGCGATTGTCGAACCGGTACCAGGGCTGGCGCACGACGTGGGCGTGTCCCAGATTCTGTCGCCGGGCACAAGCATCAACCCTGGCTCGTATACGCCCAAGGCGCGGGTTGTGAACTTCGGCGAGACCGCTGAGAGTAGCATACCGGTGACCTGCCAGGTTGATTCTTCCGGGACCCTGGTGTACAACCAGACCACAACCTATCCTGGTCCGTTGCAGCCCGGGCACAGGGCTGAAGTGACTTTTTCCCCGGACTGGAACACCGGCCCGTCAGGGAACAGTTACACGGTTTCGATGTTCACCGCTCTGGGCAGCGACATGGACCGCTCTAATGATACAACCAGCCGGACCACGGCCATCATGACCGGCCAGGCGATTGCTGACCACGACACCGGGTACTGCAAGCTGTCGGTTACCTGCTTCGGTGCGATTGGTTATGATGCGCCGAGCGATGCGGGCAGCGGTTTCTGTTATCCCAAAACCGCAGCAAGCGTGCTGTTTTACTCGAGCTTTGCAGTAGGTAACGGCCCGGACTACGTGGCGGACCGTCACTTCAGCCAGCCGGCTTCGGGGCCACCCAACGATGACCTGAAACCGGTTGACAGCCTGATGCCGGTCGTGCCGCCCGAGGCCGGTGACCAGCAGTGGCGCGCAAGCTATTCAGACGCCGGCCATCCTTCGGCAAAAGGTCTCGTGATTACCCAGAACAGCTATCAGGCAGCGGCCACCGGCTATGATGACTTCGTGGTCCTGGTGTTCGACATCCTTAATGACGGTTCAAGTCCGGTTAATGGGCTGTACGCAGGTGTGTTCGGTGATTTCGATATCGGAACGTCAAACACCAACACTGCCACTTCGGATGAAACACGCCGGCTGACCTATATGCGCCAGCAGGGCACTGCGAACCCGTCGGTCGGGGTCAAAATCCTTGCACCGACATCATTTGCCAACCTGAGTGCGATTGACCATGACCGTTATGTCTATCCTGATTCGTGCATGACCGACGGCCAGAAGTCCCGGTTCCTGGACGCGACGATTGTCCAGCGCAACTCGAACCGGCCTTATGACTGGTCAACCTGCACTTCGGTCGGGCCGTTCGACTTGCCGGTTGGCAGCTCTTACCGGTTTGCGGTAGCGTTTGTCGGCGGCAGTGACGAGAATCAGGTGCGGGCTCATGCCGACAGCGCCCAGTCCTGGTATAACACCCAGGTAGGGCTGGCTGAGAGTCCGGGTCGGGTGCGGGCGGCAAGATGGTTTGAGGTTGTGCCGAACCCGTTCCGGAAAGGCACATTCGTCAACTACTTCAGCAGCACTGCGGGCAGGCTCGAACTCGAGGCGTACGACGCTACCGGACGGCTGGTGGAAGAGACCGGACTGGAAATCGGCGGGGGCAGCGGTGTTTACCACTGGCAGCCAAAGAACCTGGCTCATGGGGTCTACTTCCTCAATATCAGGACTCCGGACAAGGAAACGGTAACCAAAGTTCTGCTGCTCGAATAAGGCAGAGCTGCAAATTCTCCGGGGCGGCCACAACAGGCCGCCCCGCTTCGTTCAGCCACTCCGTCTCCGTGCATTCGCGTCACTAAAGGCATGAAAGTGTTGACTTTTGCACAGACCTGGGTATAAGTTTTGAGTAAAGGAGGTAGTATGTCTAAGTACCTAATCACGCTACCACCGATGTCAGCGGAGGAAGTGAAGTCCGCCTGAACTTCGGTGATCAAAGCTTCCGTAGGAAGCGACCTCAGAATGAACACCGCGTACATCGACCCGGCAGCCAATCAGGCCATCTGTTGCTGGGAAGCGCCTGACCGGAAGAGCGTCGAAGAACTGTTCGACAAGGCCAACGTGAAGCCCGAGACAATCCGGGAAGTAGTCGAGTACGCAACCTAGCCGCTGGAACTCAGGTCCGGTAGCGGCAGAATACGAGTAGTTCTCCAGGAAGAGCGAAGCGTCGTCCTCTGCGCTTATCTCAGCACAGCCTTGTGTGCGGAATTCGACTAGGGGTAGAATCGTATCCGCATTGCCAGCCTTCTTGTCCAGGGCGTGAATACGACCTTTGCTTTGATGAATTTTCGGGCAACCTTACGGCTGATGCTGCTGAACCGCGGTTGATAGACGGTGGATGGTGAGCCGGTGGCAAGTGCCTGTCCGGCCGCGCAGCCGCTTTGCAGCGCATAGGATATTCCCTCGCCACTTGAAGGACTGATAAGCCCGGCCGCTTCGCCTGCCAGCAGTATAGTTTCATTACCGGAGAGCAATTCCTCCTTTCGTTTCGGGCGCGAAAGCGGCCGGGCACAGCGGTCGAGTATTCTGTCATCCAGACTGTAGATGCGGCAGATAGTCCGCAGGATTCGCTCGAAGTTAGCCTTTGGGGTCCGAATATCCTGGAAAGCGCTGCCGACCAGGATGTGGTCATCCTTAGGGATTGCCCAGGCATAGAAGTCGGTGAGCCGGCTTGAGAAGATGACTTCATGGCTGGTCAGGGTCTTGCAGGCGGGCAAGGCTGCTTGGAGCGCGATTGCCAGAGCAGGGGTTTGCTTTTCAGGGAAGAAGACCCGGCGAACCCGGGACTTCGCGCCGTCCGCACCGACAATGAACCGGCAGTGGATAGATTCATGGGAACCTTTGCGGGAAAGGCGAACCGTGAACCCATGTCGTTCCTTTTCAGCACCGGTGAACCGGGTTCCGGGCCAGAACTTGACCCTGTTCATAGCAAGCTCGAGCAGCCAGGCATCAAAAAGGGCACGGTTGATATTCCAGTAGTCCCGGCGATAGGTTTGCTCTTGGTCGGAGTCAAGGTCGAGAACATGGACATCCCGGGGTTCTGGTTTGATGCGGACCTTGTCGGGCAGGACAAGGTCCAGGTCTTTGATTGCGTTCTGAGCATCATGGGCAATCAGGCCGCCGCAGCACCTGGTGTCAACTGGTTTTCTCTGGTCAATGAGCAGGGCCGAAACTCCGGCAGGCAGACTCATTGCCGCGGCACAGCCCGAAGCACCGGCACCGGCAATCAGGACATCATACCGTTTGTCTTTCAATCATCACATCCCTGAGAAACTGGCACGGACAGCCGCATTTCAGACCACTGTTTTCATTTCAGTGGCAGATACCGTATGCTGGCCGAGACTGAACTGCGGCTGTCCGTAGATAACCCTGGCTGGCTTGCCAGGGGTGCAGAGGTATCGGTCTAAAGGTCAAACACGGTGTGCTTCGATATGGAAGTTAGACGGGGCTGGGAGGGCAAGGGTTGCTCCTGCAATGTCGCAGACATTGCACCCCTTGGGCACTTTGCCTCTTGTTCTTGTTTCACCTCTGTACTACAAAGGTACAAGATCGTCGTTTTCGCGACGATGTTTTGCGCTGTCATTCCTGTTTCGTGCCTTTCGTGATTTCGTGGCCAATTCGTTGCTCGTTCTCGGCTGAACCGCAGATTACGCAGATTGCACAGATAGAG
>JAUWNN010000134.1 GCA_030612625.1 Caldifarciminota bacterium | reverse complement strand
GGGCAACTGACTTTCTCGTCGGCCCGTTTCAGTAATTCCTCAAATCGGGCACCACATTTCTGACATTTGTATTCATATATCGGCATGTTACCTCCATGGTTTTTTAGCTACCAGTCCTGGCCGGACACAACCGACTGCCGCGCGCAGGGCGTCGGCAGCCAGGAGCGCGCAGTGCCGGTCCTCTTCAGGCATTCCTCCCAGTTCATCAAGAACCACCTGCTGGTCAATTCGAGCCGCCTGCTCCAGGGTCTTGCCTTTGGCCATAATCGTCACCATGCTGCCACAGACAATCGAGGACCCGCATCCATCGGTCCAGAACGTCGCTTCAGTAACAGCATCGTCCCGGACCCGAATCCAGATTTGCATCGTATCACCGCAAGAGCCTGTGACCTGTCCGTATCCGTCAGGATAATCCAGGGACCCGGCATTCTGCGGGTTCTTCCAGAGTCCCATCACCACCGGTGAGTAGACCTTTTCCATATCCCGGATAACCTGGTTCTGAAGCTCGCGCACCCAGTCGTCCTGGGCTTGTCCGGCTATTCCTTCATCGTGAGGCAATGTTTCACCTCCTGCCACACTTTCTGAATCTCGGTACCGGCCCGGGTTTCACCGAACTCCACCACTGTCTTGCCCTGAACCATCGCCTTTGTTACCGCATCATCAAAAGGAATCCGGCCGACAACACTGATCCCGTTATCTTGGCACCAGTCTTCGAGCACTCGGCTGTTCTCAAGGTTGATGTCAAACTTGTTGATGACACAGCACATCCTAATTCCAAACCGGGTCGCAATCCCGGCCACCCGTTTCAGGTCATGGATACCGGAAAGGCTCGGCTCAGAAACACCCAGGACCATGTCTGCGCCAGTGATTGAAGCTATGACCGGGCAGCCGATACCAGGCGGACCATCGGCAATCATGTAATGAGCACCGGACTGTTCTGCAATCGCCTTGGCCCGTTTCCGCACAACTGTCACCAGCTTGCCCGAATTCTCCTCGGCCGGTCCGAGCCGGGCGTGAACCATCGGCCCATAAGCGGTCTCTGACACAAACCATTCGCCGTTGACACATTCCTTCATCGCAATCGCCTGGACCGGACAGACATGAACGCAGAATCCGCAACCTTCACATGCAATCGGGTCAATGTCGAAGTTCTCCCTGACCGCATCGAACCGGCAGACCTCAAGACACTTGCCGCACTCGGTGCACTTCTCAGGGTCACGGAAAGCAACCGAACCACCACTGAATTCGTGCCGCTCTTGTATTTCAGGATGCAGCAGAAGATGCAGGTCGGCCGCGTCAACATCACAATCAACCAGCACTTTGTTTCTAGCCAGAACCGCAAAACAGGCAGTCAGCACCGTCTTGCCGGTCCCGCCTTTGCCGCTGATAACCGCAATCTGCTTTACTTTCTTCATCGCTTCCTTCCAAGAACGAATGCCAGATTCCCTTCACCCAGCAACTCACATTCCACATCTTGGAATCCGGCCCAGCGCAGGAAACCGGTCATCTGACCAACTGTGTAGTACTTCTCATTATGAAGCTGCTCGGCAGTCGAACCCTTGACCGGGTCAGCCAGAACAACCAAGGCTCGGCCCTTCAGAACCTTGAATACCTCGCGCAACACCAGCTTCGGATGCTTCAGCTCATGGACAACGAACCGGGCAACGGCCCCGGCGAACTTTTCATTCAGGACGACCGAAACCGATTCCGCATCAGTCTGGATGCATTCGGCACAGTGGCGGCCGCGGCCTACAGGAAACTTCTCCTTGCTGATGTCAATACCCACCACTCTTGTTTTGAGCGAACGCGCCAACCGGTCTGCGTGACGGCAATCCCCGCACCCGATTTCCAGAATCGGGCCCTTGCCGTCCAGGAAACTCACCAGCCGGTCGTGCACTTCTTTCTCAAGCCGATTGTACAGTTCCACCCCGGTCGGCCTTGTCACACGACCTTTCGTTCTCCGGCTCATTGAATCACCGCGGCTCTGATATCCTGGTACAACTTCTGAAACCGCTGCCGATATTCAGGAAGGGCCTCAACAATCGTAACCCCGCTTGAATAGGCCTCAGCGATTCTTCTATCCGCAGGAATCCGCATAAGGATTGGGATATTCTCTTGCGCACAGTAGCTTTCGGTTTTCTCATCGCCGATGTCACACCGGTTCAGAACAACACCCATCCTGATACCGAGCTTGCGCACCATCTCGACCGCCAGGTTCAGGTCGTGCAGACCGAATGGTGTCGGCTCGGTTACCAGCAGACAGAAATCGCTGCCCAGCACCGACTGCACCACCGGGCAGGAAGTGCCCGGTGATGCATCGAGGATTGCGTCCCCTTCGGTGCGAATCTTTTTCTTAACCGCCCTGATTACCGGTACGGCCATCGGCTCGCCGATATTGAGCCTGCCCTGGACGAATTCCACATCTCGGCTTAAGCCGGTTTCAACAACACCAAGGGCCTGCTTTTTCTCGGTAATCGCCCGTTCCGGGCAAATCCAGGTACACAAGCCGCACCCATGACACAACTCGGGAAAAACCAGCACCCGGTCCGGCAATACTGCCAGAGCGTGATAGACACACGCCTCAGAGCATTTATGACAATGGGTACACTTCTCTTCGTCAATCCTTGGAACAGGCTTGGATACCTCCTGAGTATCATCTATTTCAGGCTTGAGGAAAACATGGCCGTTCGGCTCCTCAACATCGCAGTCAAGGTATTGACACTTCCCGATGGACAAAGCCAGGTTTACAGCCACCGTTGTCTTGCCGGTGCCGCCCTTGCCGCTTGCTATCGACAGGACCAAGACGCCTTCCTGCTAGTCCCGGACGCAGGTTCCATTTGAACAGGGTGGCGAGTCGCACCTTTCGGTCCGGCCGCAGCAAGTGGTTCCTGGTGCATGTCCGGTGCCCATCCTGATTCCGCCCGGAACCGAGAAAACCCGCTGCATCGGTTTGCCGCAATCAGGACAACTGACCGGCTCGTCAGCCTCTTTGACGCTGCGTAGTTGCTCTGTAACCTTGCTACAGGAACCGCACCGGTACTCGTAGAGCGGCACTACTGACTCCGCGTCATCCTGGCACCGCACTTAGGGCATTTCACCGTGGTGCACGGAACCCCGCGCTGATGCGGCACCTTTTCACCACAGGCCGGACAGATGCAATAGCCGGCCGAGCCGATACCAAATCCCCGGCCCCGGCCCATTCCTCGGCCTGTCATCGGACCTTGTCCTCTCGGCCCGGTTCCATCTCCTCTTGGCATTTCTTCTCCTCCTTAGTTCTGTTGGTGGTCGCAATGACCCTGGCCGCGAAAACTGTGGTCACAGGTTGACTCACCGGGAACCAGGGTGCCGGCCGCATACTGCTCCAGCACCGCATCCACCGGCCCGGTAACACCCACACAGGTCTGAATATCCTGGTCTGCGAAAAGCGCCTGGGCCCTCTGCCCCATGCCGCCGCAGATAATTACCTTGACGCCTTTCTCAGCCAGGTATTTGGGCAGGAATCCGGGCTGGTGCCCGGGATTCGGAATGACCTCTTTCTTGATAACCTTACCGTCATCGATGTCGGCCAGGGTGTATTCAGCGCACCGGCCGAAATGGGCTGAAACCTGGCTGGCATCAGTCGAAACTGCTACTTTCATTTCACCTCCGATTCTATTACACGGGCAACGATTTCCTGCATCGCCCTGCTCGCCTCAGAATCCGGGCTCTCTGTGATGAACGGCTTGCCGGTGTCGCCCGAATCAACAATCCCGGTGTCAATCGGCAGCTTGCCCAAAAGCGGCACCAGCATCTCGCGCGCCATCTTCGCACCACCACCCGTCTTGAACAGGTCGACCCGTTCACCACAATGCGGACATGTGAACCCGCTCATGTTCTCCACCACTCCGAGTATCCTGAGTTTGAGCATCTGGGCAAAGTTGACCGCCTTGCGGGTATCCAGAAGGGCAACACCCTGCGGGGTGGTCACAATAACCGCGGCAGTTGCCGGAATCAGTTGAGCAATAGACAATGGTTCATCGCCGGTCCCGGGTGGTGAATCAATGACCAGCCAGTCCAAATCACCCCATTCAACGTCACCCAGAAACTGCATGATAACCCGCATCTTCAAAGGCCCGCGCCAGACAACCGGTGCGTTGCGGTCCTGCAGCAGGAATGCCATTGAAACCAGTTTGATACCGTTCGCAGCAATCACCGGCTTCATCCGTTCCTTGTCCACCAGCTCCATCTTGGCTTCCTCGGCCCCCAACATCTTGGCAACATTCGGGCCATGAATGTCAACATCCAGAAGCCCGACTTTGCGGCCCTGCTGAGCCAGGCCAACCGCAATATTGACCGCAATAGTCGTCTTACCAACCCCGCCCTTGCCGCTGAAAACCAGCAGCCGGTTCTTGATGTGCTTCAGGACCGCCGCAATTTTGGCCTGTTCTTTCGGGTCAAGCCCTGTGACCGCCATTCCTATCCTCTTTTTCCGGAACCGGGCGCTGAGTTGGGCCGGTCGGCAAGCTGCAGACTACCGTCCTTGAAAGCCTTCACCGCATCCGCAACCTTGCCGCTCGCTCCGGTATAAACCTTGATATTCGCCGCGTTCAGGATAGCAAAAGCATTGGGGCCACAGTTGCCCGTAACAACCGCTGTAACACCCCGGTCGATGACTAACTGGGACGACTGGATACCTGCGCCTCCCATTGCATCCGCAGAACTGTTCTCGACCGCCTCGTTCGTCATCGTGTCTGTATCAACGATGATAAAGTAACCGCACCGGCCAAATCGGTCATCAACCAGTGAATCCATGTCCGGACCAGTAGAAGTAACCGCTATCTTCATCATTCTTCTCCTTTTTTCGTTAGACCTGTTGCCTGACCGCATGACGGACATATGGCTCGTTCAGTTTCAGATGATACCTCCCACATGAAACCGCAAGCTTCACATTTCACGGCCGCAATACGCAAAACACCTGGCCCATGCTCAATGAGCATTGCCTTACCATGCACAAGTGCATCAGCCACTTTCTGATGGGCCGAACCCAGAATCCGGCCAAAAGTCGCCCGGGAAACTTTCATCTGACTTGCCGCTTCCTCGTGGTACTGCTGCTCGAAGTCGGCCAACCTTAAAGCCTCAAACTCGTCCAGGGTCAGAACAACCCTGGCCAGTGTGGACATCGGCACTCCGCGCGGCTTGAAGTACGTAACCGTGGGGTTGCCGGAAACACAACGATTCCGCTTAGGCCTTGGCACCGCGCACCTCCGCAAGTCTCTTCGTAAGCCAGCCGGACGAAGCCTTGGGCCTGGCGTCAAAAGCAGGCACATAAGGCTTGATGTCCAGCAGCGGCGTGCGGTCGAGCATATCTACCTGCTTGACCTTCAGAATCCCTTTCCGGTGCGACACCAACTGCACCACCGACATCCCGATATGATTGGGCCGGTGCGGTGACCTGATGGTGAATATCCCCCGCTTGCGTCTCTCAAGATAAGGCGCCGCGACCAGGTCTTCTCTGTCCGAGCGGTCGAAATAGTAAACCAGCACGATATGGGAAAACCGGCCAATGCCTTCAAGCCCGGCCCGGAATTCAGGAAATACCTCAACCGTTCCTTCGGCCGAGGAAAAGAACGGCTGAATCGGGCAGCCCTTCGGTTCCTTGAACGGAGTATGGATTATGCCAATCAACTGCACCCTGGCTGATTTGAACATATGCTCATTATAATCAGGGAGCAATACCTGTCAACCTGCCTTTAACCGCTTACCGCTCTCCGCTTTTCGCTCACCGCGGTTTGCGGTCGGCGATCAGCCGGCTCCTGGTCTGTTACTTAGTGCTCTTGGTGTCCCCCACGGCCACGTCATTGCGAGGAGCCCCACGGCCACGTCATTGCGAGCGAAGCGAAGCAATCTTCCGGTGGCCTCGGGGCAGGCTCCGCGACGTGACAATCCGGCGCTGAGCCGCCCTGAGCGAAGCGAGAGGGTCTTCCTTTCCTCGCGGGCTCGGGGCATGCTTTGTGTTGAGATTCCTATATCGGTTTTCGGGCTATACCGCGTCCTTGACATCCGCAGCCCAGCCGCTATTTTGTCCCTCTGGGAATTATAATGAACTCTGTTGTTTCCTATCTGTCCTATCTTGCGAGGATGTCAAATGGCTGACAACCTGCTCGACTCCGGCGACAATCTGAAGGTTAGGAAAACTGGAAGGTGTCCCGAATCGGTCTCTGAGATTATCTTGGGAAATGGGAATGAATCGGAATAAACTAAGAGAAGCATTGCATAAGAAACGGTTTGAATGGCGCAGACATATCCTTGAGCGTCTGACTGAACGGAATATTTCCCAGAAAGCGGTCATTGATGTGCTTGTTTATGGAGAAGAAATCGAAGACTATCCTGGCAATGAACCTTATCCCAGCGCACTCTTCCTCGGCTGGGTCGAAGGAAAACCTCTCCATGTAGTTGTTTCGCTTGATGAAGGGGCTAAATATGCTTATATTATTACCACTTATGAGCCTGGTCTTGATACCTTTGAACCGGATTTTAGAACCAGGAGAAAAAGATGAATAAAAGAAAGAACGAAGAGAGCCTGTGCCCTCTATGCGGAGGGAAAAAGAAGCCGGGCAAAGTCACATATACCGTAGAGTCCGAATCCGGACTTCTAATAGTTCGCGAGGTTCCGGCAGCGGTTTGTTCGCAATGCGGTGAAGAATGGATAGACGCCGACACAGCAAAAAGCCTAGAAAAGCTCGCAAACGAAGCACACAAACGAAAGGTCCAGTTTGAAGTTGTGACTTTATGACTCTGCTTCATGCCCGAGTGCTCGTCGCGTGCCTCAGTATTTTCTACCTAACGGGACGCAGACCCATTCGCTCTGCCGCAAGCTGTCAGCCGAAGAAGCCGAGCAGCAGGAATTGAATAGTACGAGCAGAAAACGGTTAGCGTCACCATTAAACTTTTGCCATTCGCGAGTATGCCGAACTGCCATTGGGACGTTACATTGTGGTCATCTATCGAGAGACCGGTCCCGATGACGGGTTTGTACTCACGGCATACTTGGCAAGTCGAGTATCCACGAGGAGGAGAGTGATATGGAAACGGTAAAGATTCTTGAGAAACCAGCCAGCCTGTCCTGGGACTACGACGAAGAAGCCGACATGCTCTACCTTGCGGTCGGCGAGCCGCGACCGGCCGAAGGCGTTGACATCGGCGAAGGCGTGGTCCTGCGCTTCGACCCGGAACGCCGAGAGGTCATCGGGCTGACGGTTGTGGGCTTGCGTGCGCGCCTGCTCAAGAGCCTGAAGTCCAAGGACTGAGGCAGGTGTCAAGCGTGAGGCCGACAACGACCGTAAGCTGCAAGCTGTTAGCCGAAAATGACGACCAGGCGAAGTTGAAGGGGTAGGAGATAAGTAATGTGTCCCCATAACTCCAATCAGGGCACGACACCCATCGCCGGAATCCCCTTTTCATGGGTACACCAGAATCCGAATCATAAAGGGGGAGCGCGTCCCTGTTACTCCTAATTACTCCCGTCAAATGTCAGGATTCGACCCCGAGGCGCCCCAGGCAGAAGCATAGAAGGGAGTGCGGATGTCGGAATTGATAGAATCATACCGCAGAAGCGTAGAAGGAAGGTCGAATGAAGAGCTAGTCGGTGCGTACTACGAATTGCTCGCCAAGATTAGCGAGGCAGGCGAGAAGGGTGACCGGCGCAAGCTCGTGCAATACTGCACGCTGAGCCTGCCTTTCGTAGAGCCCTTGATCCGGGAAAACACGACCCATCCAAGGCCTTCCCCGGACCTTCTCGCGAGCGCTCGGAAGGCCTTCCCGGACCTTCCTCACGAGGAGGTTGAGAGACTCTGCAGCTTTGAACCAGACGGTTCCGCGGTCAAGAGCATCCCGTTCAGAATCAAGAGCATACCCGCAATTGAGGAGTTGGCAGAGATATGGGGTCAGGAGGGCAACCGTGCGCAACTCGCAAATCTGCGGGAACTGGTGTGGTACTTCCCCGAGTTGGAGCCTTGGCGGAAGGACATTGAGGACGCAGAGAGGGTCATAGAGCTTCGTCCGCGCTTCGAGCGTTTCTTCCGTGAGCACGGTGACTATCTGAGAAAGGACCTTCCCAAGGCATTCCCGGATATACCCCCAGAGCTTGTCGAGAGAATTGTGTACGACCTTGTCGAGGTCGGAGTCCTCGACACTGGTAAGCAGGGACGCTTTGTCTCTATCTTCCTCAAGAAACACAAACAGACTGGTTTGGATGCGTAGGGGGCAAG
>JAUWNN010000272.1 GCA_030612625.1 Caldifarciminota bacterium | reverse complement strand
CCCGGGATGCAGTAGACTCCGTAGCCGGGTGGATACGCGAGCGCGGCTCCTTTCTTGGGTGCCCGGTAATCGTAGAGGTTCCGGAGGATTACCTGCTTTTTCAGCAGCCAGGAGTCGCCTGCGATATCGTACGCATAGAAGTCGGGCCGGCCACCGCCTTTGAGGGCCCACAGATAGCCTTCGCTGCCGTGGTCCGGGTCATAAGCCAGGGCGCAGCCGTCCTTGGCCCGCTTGCCCGAGGGCTCGCGGGGCATTTCGGCCAGAGTGTCCCACTCGCCGGTGGTGATACTGTAAGTCCAGAAATCGTTGCTGTTCGCACCTTTCAGGGCGTAGAGTCTGTTACGGGTTGGAACATGGCACATCGTCGGATTCTTGACTTTGCGCCGGCGCCAGCCACAAGGTATGTCTTCCTTCTGAACCCAGGGCGAGATATTGACAATTCTGCTGACCACATCGTTGGAGTCGGCGATATCGCCTTGCATCGCGGTTGAGCAGGTTGCGACATAGGTGCCGAGCACAGCGGTCCAGGGTTTGAAACTGACGACAATGCTGTCGCCGGATGCCAGCGAAGGAGTGGTTACCGTATCCGCGTAGTCGGCGCCACTTCCACTAATCCTGAAGTAAACCCTGATTGTGTCACGGATGGTTCCGTAGTTCTGCACTTTGGCTTCCGGTGTCATTTCGCCCGGGAATGAGAATTCGGCCGGAGTGACGATGTCGAGCGCGGCTGCGTCGCGGTAGACCTTGTTGAACCTTATCGCCCTTCCAGCGGTTACCCGGTTGGCAAGGTCGTTTACCCCTGAGGACATCGGGGGCCGGGCATAGAGGTAGCACAGGCCGTCGTTGCCAAGGCTGTCTTCGGTTCCGATGCAGGCGTATCGGGCGTTGTCGAAGTTCAAGTCTCCGGTTGTGACGTCGTTGTACTGGAATACGATGCTGCCGTTTTCGTGAAGGATGGCTTCGAAGCTGATCAGGTCGGTAGTGTCGCCGTTTTCCCGGACTCGATAGGCGTCCTGCCAGATGACAACAAACTTGCGGTTGGGCCAGGTGCCCAGGTTCTTGAAGCAGACTCTTCCGCCGCCGTTTCCATGACCGACCGCCAGGTTGTCCCACCAGGGATACAGACACCGGTTCGGCAGGCTGTTGTCAGGAAGCTTTTTGGGAAGAGAGTCGGTGGTTTGTGGGTCGTGGCCGAGCGCCATCCAGCCGTTGGAGCAGACATAGAGATACAGATAGCTGGTGTCGTAGTAAGGGAAGTCAAACCCGATAGGAACAAAGATCTTCACCTCATCGCCTTGAGCGATGCAGACATTCGCGTTCGTGGTGTCAATCCAGTCGAATACCGGGCCGTCAGTGGTGTCGGAGTCTACCCAGGCGTAATTGCCCGGGCTCTTTCCGGTATAGGCCCCTTTGAGTATGTCAACGGTGAACCGTTTGTCATCGTTCTGGGGATAGAAGTCAGGCGGAACACCGCCGACTATCCGGGTGCGGACGATGACCGAGCACTGCTCAGCGTCCACCGGTATCCACGGGGCAAATTCAATGAGTGTGTCTATGCCGCGATTGAGTTGAGCCACCAGTTGCTCATCAGCATAAAGGAACGCATTGCCAGAACCGAGAATGGAACAGGTGACCGCCAGGCTCGTAAGACTCATGACTCCGGAGTTCTCGATTCTGGCCCTGGGGATGACCGGTGCATCGAACGGACGCTGGACAAACTCATACCAGGGTTCGTCAACAAACAGGGTGCGGACGTCAACGACCGGAGGAAGTCCTTCGTGGTTCACCGATGCCCGAATCATGTAATCACCAGGAGGTGTGTCAGGCTGGAATGTGCCGGCGCGGTACTGCCAGTATTTGCCAGGGTAGTTGAGGGAGCCGTCCACGCCCAGTTGCGGAGATTCAGGTGGCTCGCCAACCTGGAGATAGAACAGGTAGAAGCTGCTGTCGAACACAAGGTAGTCGCCGGGGCTGCCCAGGAACACCGAGTTCCAGCCGTCCGTGCCGGTGAGAACCGGGGTCTTGTAGTAGATTTCTCCGGGCACACCGCCGTCGTCCTTGACCACAGCAATCTGGTATCGGCAATGGCTCGGGTTGGCCGGGCAGTCCAGAAAGACCTTGGCAGACTCAACGTAGATTGGATAGGGAGGACCTGCGCCGAACTTGGCTCCCCAGCCATAGTGACCTACCGGCCAACTGGCATAGCTGCTGGGTGAACCGGAACAGTATGAGATGTTCTCGACCCAGGAAACATCAAAGGTTCGGTCCAGAGTGTCGTTGGAGCGGTCGTCGTCAATAGCTGCTGAGTGCCAGAACTTGATGTAGTAGTCATCCTGGGGCACGAGGAAGGGGTAGACCGGAAGAAAGGAGATATTCTGGGCCTGACCGGCATTCAAGTCGATGTTGTCGGTCCACTCGGAAAGCCCGATTCCTGCATCATCATACAGGCTGCATACGACCGGGATGCCGGCTTGGTTGTTCAGACCGTTGTTGTAGAACCGGACGCGCGGGGTCAGGTCGCCGACCAATATGGTGTGCGCCGGGTCATAAATCCGGTAGCAGATGATATCATCATTGGGAATCAGGTCACCTTCGACCCGCACATCGTCAATGCACCACCACTTGATGTCGCTAAGGTCGCCGTCGAACACCCAGGCGATGACCACGCTGGTCTGGTTCCTGGCACTTGAAAGATTGAACACTTCCTGGACCGAGTCAACTTCCAGGTGGTGGTAGTTTCTTATGGTATGCGGAAAGGTAGCACCGCCATCAGTGGAATAGCAAAGCAGTGCGTCATAAGGGTCAGGCACCAGGCGATTGAACAGGGTGGTGACATGCAGCCTGATGTTCCGATACCCGCTGCAGTCAATTACCGGTGAAATAAGCGAGTCGGGCGGGGCATCCGGGCTCAGGTTCCAGAAGATGGCCGCATATGAAGTCGGGTTGGTTGTCCAGGGTGCGGAAAAGGTATCTCCCCGGTGCCAGTCGTCAGAGCCTTCAACTCCGGTGTTGGTGTGGAAGATTTGCCATCCGGTGGGCGGTGAGTTTGGTGACCAGTCTGACTCAAAGTCTTCGGTCAGGAGTACGTCGCCGAAGCAGAAAGTTATTGAAACGAGGATGGCGCATCGCGCCAACCCTGAAAGGAATAAGGGAATTCCTTTTTTCTGATGCCCGCCAAAGGCGGCGGGAATGTCCAAGCCGCGCATACTTAGCCTCCTTGGTTATGCCTTGCCTGACAAGATAAGGGCTATGTAACCCACGATTACAGGTCGAGACATTTCAGATGTCTCTGACTCAACCCGGTCGGGAACCGGGACTAGGCCGGTCCCAACGTAAATATTATAGGCCCAGTCTGTTGACTGTCAACCACTTGATGGCGATATGCCCGAAAGCGGAATGCGGAGAGCAGAACCGCCAAGGCATGTCCTGCTCTGCTCCGAGCAGGTGTCATCCGATGGCTCACAGAAGTCGAAGGAACGCCAAGGCGGAATGAAACACCAAGGCACAAAGAGCACAAAGACGGCCGGAGAAGAAACCACAGATAAACACGGATGAACCTAGCGCGGCCCCCGAAGACCCGCAACCAAACCAGGATTAGCCACGAACTCACGAAAGGCACGAAAGAGAAGTAACCGCAGATGAATACCGATGAACGCAGATTCCTTT
>JAUWNN010000035.1 GCA_030612625.1 Caldifarciminota bacterium | reverse complement strand
CTATTTCTCGTCCCATCCGCTTGAGCCTTACAAAGCCGAGTACAAAGCCTTGAAGCTTGTCGCGACCGGGAAGCTTGAAGAAAAAGAGGATGGTGACCACGTAGCCCTGGGCGGGGTCATCACAGTTCGGCGGATACGGCGGGACAAGCGGGACCGGGAGTATGTGATTGCTACGGTCGAGGATTTTGACGGCCCGGTTGAGGTAATGGTTTTCTCAAGCCGGCTTGAGGAATGCCGCGAGCATCTTCAAACCGACAACCTGGTGATTGTCCAGGGCCGGGTCAGAAAACGGGAAAAAGGGGTAGCCCAAATCTGGGCTGACCGGGTTACGTCCTTCAGACAGGTATCACATTATCTGCGCGCACTGGTTGTTACCATGGGACCGGACCCGGACGACGCGCAGCTTCTGAACCTGCGGGACCAGCTCAAGGCCTATCCGGGCAAAGCCGTGGTCTATCTGAGACTGCACAGCAAAGAAGGCAAAGACCGACTCGTGCGGCTGAAAGAACACAAAACTTCCCTGACCAATGAACTCCTTACCGAGCTTGCCCGGATTTTCGGGGCTGAGTCGGTCAAGGTCTACGGAGAACTGCCCGCGGTCAGCCCGCGGCAGAACCGGAGCGCAGCGGAGACTGCTATCCGATGGCAGAACCGCAGGAAAACCCGACGCTAAACGCCTGACGCTGCAAGCGTCCGGCGTAAAGCGTTATGCGTCCGGCAATACGGTGAGCGAACGCAATCGCTGCACCCGGTCCTGAAGCGGTGGATGGGAGGCAAACCAGCTCGCTGTTGAACCCCGGTCCTTGGCAAACGGGCTGGCGATGAACATGTGGGCGGTGGCATTAGATGCGGTGTTGAGCTTCTGCCGGGTAGCGGCCAGCTTTTCCAAAGCCGAAGCAAGGCCGTGAGGGTTGCGCACGATATAGCTGCCCGAAGCATCGGCCAGATACTCCCGCTGCCTGGAGATTGCGGCCCGGATAAGCGCAACAAGAATCGGCGCGAGTATCGCAAGCACCAGCCCGACAATCATCAGGACAAGCTGGGCCTGTCCCCCGCCCCGTCCGCCTGAACTGCGCCGGCGCCGACCCCCACCAAAAAAGAGCCCCCACCGCAGAAAAATGTCTCGGAACAGAACTATCAACCCGCCCAGGATTCCGACAATAGTCATCATCAGGATGTCGTAGTTGCGGATATGGGCCATCTCGTGGGCGATAACGCCTTGCAGCTCATCCCGGTTCATCATTTCAAGCAGACCCCGGGTGACCGCAACCGAAGCGTGCTGCGGATTCCGGCCGGTCGCGAACGCATTCGGCACGCCGGTGTCGATGACATAGACTCCGGGCTTGGGCAGACCGGCAGCAATCGCCACTTCCTCAACAATATTGTGAAGCTGGACATGTTCCTCTGCCATAGCTGGTTTGGCACGGTTGACTGCGAGCGCAATCTTGTCTGAGTTGAAATAGAGCACCAGGTTGTAAACGATAATCCCGACGCCGAAAATGATGTAGATTTCCACGCCCCATCGGAAATACAGACCCAAAGCCATACCGATGACCCCGAGAATCACCGAGAACAGCACGATGAACAGGCCGGTTCCCCACTTGTTCCGGGAAATGAGCGTATAGAGGTTATCGCGCTTCGGCATCAGTAAGCAGGGGTCAGAGGCGCGGGACATAACCCGATTCCGTCCTGGGAATTGGGATTGTGTCCCAAGCCTTCCCGCCGCCCGGGTCACTTGACCACTTGGTCACTCTTCCTAGAACTTCACTTTCGGGGCCTCCCGTTCAGCCTCGGGCACGGTGTAGAACTCAGCCGGCTTGAAGCTGAACATCCCGGCCACAATATTGGACGGAAACACCTGACTCTTGTTGTTGAAATCCATCACCACGTCGTTGTAGAACTGGCGGGCGAACGAAATCTTGTTCTCGGTTGAGGTCAACTCCTCCTGGAGCTTCAGGAAGTTCTGGTTCGCCTTGAGCTCCGGGTAATTCTCAACCACGGCAAACAGCGACTTGAGCGTGTCGGTCAGCATGTTGTTGGCTTTGGCTGATTCGGCCGGCCCGTGGGCTTTCATGACTGCGGCACGCGCCTCGGTAACCTTCTCGAACAGCTCCTTTTCATGCTTGGCATAGCCCTTGACCGTCTCGACCAGGTTAGGAATCAGGTCAATCCTGCGCTTGAGCTGGACATCAATCTGGTGCCAGCCGTTCTTGACCCGGTTCCGCTTCACAACCAGCGCATTGTAGGCAGCGATGAACAAAACAACCAGCAGTACGACAACGACGACGACAACTATCAATACAGGCATAAATTTCCTCCTTTACGCCCAAAGCATATTCTGTGTGCCAATCCTGTCAATCCGGCGCTGAGCGCTCGGAACCGAAGTAAACACAAAGACACAAAGGCACGAAGAGAGATGTCATTCCGAGCGGAGCGAAGCGCAGTCGAGAAATCTCTCCGTGGGCCTGCAGCTTGTGGCTTCGGGTCGTGGGAACGGTATCCATGCCGCGACTCCGGGCTGCTGGCTCGCGGCCGTCAACTGTCAGCCGTGTGCCGTCTCTCCTCTTGACGCGTTTCGGATTCTGAAAAATAGTATTGTGTCCCCATTTCTGCCTTCTCAGAGAATGACCCCGATGATTTCCTCGGCCTTGACGACGAAGGACTTCGCCTTCTCCAGCATCGCGTAGTACGCCCGGTTCATAGCGCCGTCAAGCTCTCCAATATTCACCAGCGCCTCTGCCTGTCGCAAAGCCCCGTGGGCGCGGTCGAAGCGGTATTTCACCAGGTCGGCGATTTCTTCCTTCACAGGGCGACTCCTTCCCGAACTATCGCCTGGTAGATAGGCGTGACCTTGGTGCGGCTGCTGCGGAACTCCTCTTCAGAGTAGATTATCGGCTGGAGGAGCACGTCGTGCTCAAGGCCTATTTCAAAGCAGACGCCGTAGATTCGGGAATCGGTCCGCCAGTCGTGTTCCCTGACGACCACGACCAGGTCAATGTCCGAATCCTCTGCCGCATCGCCCCTTACCTTGGAGCCGATGAGTTTGAGTTCCAGCAGGCCAAAATCCCGAGTCAGTGCGGCCTTCAGCTTGCGGATGGCTTCTCGTTCGTTGTCCGTGAGATTACTCATCAGCCCTGGCCCTGAGGAAGCCTTATGGGTCTTGCGCAGATACTCGTCTCTTTCATATTCTCACGATAGCGGAAAGGAGAAGGAAGTCAAGGCCAGCCATCTCTCTGCCTGCGATTCACGGCGCAATTCGGCGGCTGTCAAGTCTGAGGCTTGCAGTTTGAGGCTTGCGGCTCAGGGCTGGCCGAAGGCCGTCAGGTGCCGGTCGCCGGCTGCTTTGGTCTGGGCAGTTTCAGGACTTCCCGGCTCAGGACGAGGAGGACGGAGCGGTCAAGGCCTTTGGCTTCTGCAATGTCTATGAGGTCTGCGACCGCCATGTCGAGGGACTTGCCGCCGTAGCGGCGATGCCTGCGGTCAACCTGGGATGCGAAGGCGTTGTAGCGCACAAAGCTCTTGCCCGGTGCGTTGTGCTCGCCCAGCACCCGGCGCACAATCGCGCTGACTTCGCGGCTGCGCTGTGCGGCTTCCCCGTGCTCTTTGAGTTGGCGTTCGACATCGGCACCGGCCCGGGCCAGTCCGGCCCGAATCGTCTGTTCATAGGTCCGGCGTTTGCGTTTCTGCCTGGGCAGCTTGAGCCTGACCCCAGGTATTGCCGAGGGCCCGCCGAACTTCCGCAGACAGGCGAGCACCACGTCTTGCAGTACCAACGGGTCCAGGCCGAGCGCAGTCCACTTCCGCAGCCAGATCTCAATCTCCGTCATGAGGCCCGGTCCTTCTCCGGTCCTTGCCAGCCGACTCAGTTCCCTTGCCGCAGCAAAGCACGGACCGCGCTTGCCGACTGTAACCCCGGCCCGGTTTGCGACCACAAGCATCTCTTCCTTGACCAGTGCCTGAACATGCCCGGCATCCGTGCCCCAAAGCACAAGCCTGCGGTTCTCGGCCCGAATGCGCTCAAGCTCCTTCTGCAGCTCCGGTCTCATGTCCTGTTGTCTCATCTCTTCTCAGAACCAGAGACAGCCACGAAGCTCACCAAAAATGCCGAATGACGAATGTCGAGTGTCGAATTCGGAATTCGGTGTTTCACCTGTGTGTATGCGTGTTCATCTGTGGTTTCATCCTTCATTTTCCGGGTCGTTTCTGCCGGACCAATAGCGCCCGGGGTTTGGAAGGAATACGGTTCTTGAGTTCGTCCCAGCGGCGGAAGGTGAACTCGACCAGGGCTCGGGCCTTGTCTTTTGTCCGTGCCCGGGCAATGAACTGGTCGGCCGCCTGCTTTCGCCGGGCCGGGTCGGCTTCGGTTTCCTCGGCCCGGCCGCACAGTTCAGAGACAAAGCTGGAATAGCGGCCGGCTTGCTGTTCAGGCATCCCGGCCTTGAGCAGGAGGTCAAGGTACTCGCGACGGATGGCGTCAGTGACGGCTAACCGCTTGTAGCTCCAGGCGTCAATCTCCTGCTGTATGTCATCGGCCAGGCGCTGCTCGGCTTTCCTGGTCGGCCGGATGCGTGCTTTGCCCGCGAGCACCGCCTGTTCGTCAATCGCAACCTTGGGCGTGAGGTCGCCGCCTGACTTCATCACTTCGAATGTCCGCTGCATCACGGTCTCGACCGAAACCAACTGCTCAGGGGAGAGCCGTGCCGCCCGGCCGGTTCCGGCCACTGCAGACCCCCTCCCTCTCATTCCCTCTCCCTTCTTCTTCTTTCCCTCTCCCTTGAGGGAGAGGGTTGGGGTGAGGATGCGCTGGCGAAGACGCTCGACGCCGCGGTCAAGGCGCATGAGCAACCGGAAGAAGCTCCGCGCATGCACGGCCAAAGCCTTCTGCTCCTCGTACTCCTCAGCAATGCCCGACCCCTTCAGGAAGTCGTACAGCACCTCCTCGAAGATGCTGCTGCGGTACGTGCGGTTCAACTCGGCTCGGAATTGTGAGAGCTTCTGCTCCGGCGTCTTCGGCTTGGGCTTGCGCTTGGACTCCAGGACAGGTGTTTCATCAGGCTTGGGTTCTTTGGTGACGGCAATACCCAGCAGGTCGGCCACATCCGCAAGTGATGCGCCACAAGCATTGAGGAATCGGGACAGAACCTTGAGCGTCGGGTGTTTCACTTTCCCCCGTTCCAGCCGGCCGACCAGGTTCCACGCGCCCTTGCCTTTCAGACCCATTTTTCTGGCCAGCTCTTCCTGTTTCAAGCCTGCTGTCCTGCGCAGGCCGCGCAGCCTGCGGCCGCGCTCAATGGCAGAATCTACCCCCGGCGTCCGCCGCCGGGACTCCGGGGCTGCCCCGGAAGCCCCCGGCGGAACCCGGAGGCCGGAATCGGATTGGGGTCTCAGGGGCGAAGCCCCTGATTCTTCAGTGGTCATGCTCGTCCTTTCTGGCTTCGGTCCATGATACCAGCCAGTATCATGAAAGCAAGCTGAATGTCGGCTGATTCACAGGCTTAGGGAAATGGCCGAAATGCCGGGTTTTCCGGGGGTTGGCTCAATGATGATGGTCTGATGAGGGATACCCACCGGTCACGGGGCAGGTTGTCCTGCTCATTGCCTTCCTCGTTGTTTCCCGGATTGCTTGTCGGGTTGCGGTCTGAGTCGTCCTCCTTGTCGTTTCCCTCGTTGCCTCCCTGATCGCCTGGAGCGTTGCTCCACAGGTTGCCTGAACCGTAGCTTCACCCGTTGTTCTGCCTATTGCTCCACCAATTGCGGCCCGGAGCGCTCTACCGATTGCCTCCCAAGTTGCTGTCCAGGCTGTTCTCCTCGTTGTCAGCCAGGCTGCTGTCCTCGTTGCTCGGCAGATAGCTTTCTTCGCAGCTCTACCTGCAGCCCGGCCGATTCCGGCTCAAAGGACGCTCTACGCCCGGACTTTCAGCGTTGAGCGTATGGCGTCGGGCGTAAGGCGTACATTTCCGGGTTCAGCCGGGAATGAGGCGAAGCTCCGCGCAGGATCAGACACGGGTATTCCGACACGCTCCAGGCGGACAACGAAGACGCGGCTATCGGCCGCGGCGCAGGCGGCGCCGGGCGGATTCGTGCTCGCGCCAGGTACGGGAGAAGATGTGGGAGCCGTCACCTTTGGAAACGAAGTAGAGGTATTCGGTTTCTGCCGGGCTGAGCGCTGCCCGCAGCGCCCTGCGACCCGGGTTGCTTATCGGGCCGGGTGGCAGGCCCGGATGGATATAGGTGTTGTAGGGTGACTTGATTTTAGTGTCCTGATAGGTCAGTTTCTCTTTGTGCCTGGGCAGCACATACTGAACTGTGGCACAGGACTGAAGCGGCATGTTGCATCGCACGCGGTTGAGGAATACGCCGGCAATGACCGGGAACTCCTCAGCCAGGACCGCTTCCCGTTCGACGATTGAAGCAAGGACGACGGTTTGCTTGTCACTGAGCACCGGGCCGGCGTCCGCTCTCAGTTCATCAAACACCTCGAAGAACCGGCGCGCCATTCTGCGGATGACATTAGCCGGTTTGCTCTCAAGCTCAAACTCATAGCTGTCAGGAAAGAGATAGCCTTCGGCAGTGTTGTGCTTGATGCCCAGGCTGCTGAGAAGCACGCGGTCTTGGCACGCGGCAAGGAATTCCGGGACACGGCACACGCCTTTGTCTTCAAGCAGGTCAGCTATCCGGACAATCCGGAACCCTTCGGGAATGGTGACCATGACTGAAGTGATACCTTTCTGAGTCAGGGTCCGCAGCACGGTAAGCTCATCACTGTTCAGCATGAACTTGTAACGGCCGTACCGGAGCTTCTTGTCGAATCCCAGAATCCGGGCTTGGAGCCGGAACTTGAGCGGGTTGTCTATCACACCATGGCAACGGAGAGTTTCCGCGATGGCCGCGGTTGTGAGCCCGGCCGGAATGTTGACAAGGATGTGTTCACCGGCATTCGGTGGACATCCGAGCAAGAACAGGACAGGCAACAGCCGAACCAGCCAGGCAATCCGGCGCAGCATACCTACAGTTCTGTTGCGAAAGCCCGATGCGCGCACCCGGCCACGAAAGATTGCCGCGTCACCCGAAACGGACTCCATGCCTCGACGGCATCGTCTGCGCCGTGCGCAATGACGTATGGCTCCGGCTGATTTCATGCTGCTGCCCAACCGTCATTGCGAGCCCCCACGGTCACGTCATTGCGAGCGAAGCGATGCAATCTTCCGGTGGCCTCGGGGCAGGCTTGGCTAAGCAATCTCCCGAAGCCCGGCATATCAGCGCTGGCTTTCCTTGCTTGCCAGGTAGTCCTCAAGGATGACTGTCGCGGCGATGCGGTCAACCGCCCGCTTTCGTGATTTGCTCCTGCCGGTGGCAGGAGGCTTCTGTCGCTTGCGCGGACCGCCATATGCCTGTTCCAGTATACGGTTGGCCCGAGTGGTTGAGTAGCGCTCATCGAATAGTTCAACCGGGATACCCAGCGCCTTCTCAAGCCTGGCCGAGAACTTCCTCACCAGCTCAGAACGGGTAGAAGGTTTGCCACTCAGGCTCAATGGCAGGCCGACTACAATCGCGTCCACTTCATATTCGGCTATAAGCCGCTCTACTTCGTCCACCAGTCTCTTTTCGCTCTTGTGCTGAATCGTGGGCAGGCTCTGAGCAATCATCCTGGTCTCGTCACTCACCGCAACGCCGGTACGCTTCTCGCCGACATCAAGACAAAGAATCCGGCCCATCCAGGAAGTGTAAGAATACAGCCGGTCAAGTAAAGCCCCGGCTCCAAGGAACCGAAATAGAGCCACGAATGACGCATTATACGCCTTATGCATTATGCATTACGCCGGAGACCAGCGTTGTGCGTTATGCGTTGTGCGTCGAGCGTGAAGCGTGCTTTCGTGGCCAATCCTATATCAGCTTTCGGACTGGCAGGCTTGACACCAGCCCGACCGAATCTAATATCTACCTCCAAATGGATACCGCGACGACCATGGGGCGAAAACGCAGAGGAAAACTCAAGGGCCTGGCCGAACTGGGTGCCAGGCTCAAGGAGTTGAGGCAAAAGGCCGGGCTTTCCCAGATGAAGCTGGCAGGAAAGATGGGGTTCAACCCAACCCATGGGTACAAGTACGTCTTCCGACTGGAAAAAGGCCTGGTCCCGAACCCGACCCTGCGTACTATCACTTCTTTTCTCGAGGCCTGCGAAGCCGGTTGGCAGGACATCGTTGACCTGCTTCCATCATCGGCCGACCCGGCACCTGAAACCGGCAAAGCCAGACCAGCCAGAAAACATGGCAGGAAAAAAGGTCGGCCACCCTTTCCCAAACCTGCACCCAGGAAGGAACCCGCCCGGCCCCGTGACTCCCGACCTTTGCGTATCCGGCTCCGCTCGCAACTCCTGGCAGAGCGGGCTGAACGCACGCGCAACTTCTGGAAAGGGGTTGAACAGGCAGAACAGGCCACTTCCAGATTGCTGCGTTCTATGCGAATGGTCTCCAGCGAACAGCACGATTATCTCGCGTTCGTCCGGACCTGCTGCTCAATCATCAACGCCTTTTCTCCGGCACAGGCCAAAGCAGCCGAACGGGAAATCGTGGCTGCTGTCCAGTCCGCTGTAACAAAAGGCCTGGACAGAAATGTCCTGCTCAGAGTCAAAGCAATCTGCCTGGAACGCCTGACAGCAAAGGGTCATAAAACCTGATGCGCGCTCTCCCAGCCATCGGGCTGGCACTACTCCTTGCCACGACCCACCAGTCCTTTGGCAGGCAGCGCACCACGTACGAAATCGAAGCCCGGCTGAACGAATCCACGGCCTTGCTCAGCGCCACCGAAACAGTACGCTATTGGAACAACTCACCGCACACAGTCCAGTCGCTCCGGTTTCACCTCTATCCGAATGCATTCAGCTCCTCGAGGACCGAGTTCGCCCGGAATCTTGAAAAGGCAGGACGATATGAAATGTCCTGGGCAGACCACAATGAACTCGGTGGTATTGACATCACCCGGCTTGAGTCGGACGCAGGGCCGCTGGAAACCCGGCTCCATGAAACCGAGATGGAAGTCGTGCTTGCCGAATCGCTGGTTCCTGGTGATTCAGTCGTAATGACACTGGAATTCACGCTCAAAATCCCCAGTCTATTTTCATCCTGCCTTGGCCGCCGCGGACGGCACTTCATCTTTGGTTCCTGGTACCCGCAACTGGTCGAGCGCGTGCGAGCTGGCAGCCATTCAGGCTGCTCTGCCGACTACGATGTCAGCATCACTCTACCGGCAGACCAGATGGTCGCAGCAACCGGGACTCTACTGAACGGAAAAGAAGAACGAAACAGGATGAAATGGCCGCCTGAATTCCGGCATCTTTCACAAGACTCGACAAAAACACTCAGATTCAGAGCAAAGGATGTCAGTAGTTTTGCCTGGGTTGCAAGCCCGGATTTCGTTCTGGTCCAAGACAGGATTTCCGGCACAAACATCAACATCCTGACACGAGACCGCAACCGGTTTACCTGGCTCGGAGTTCCTGCCAAGGCCCGTGCTATTCTCGCCCGGTACAGCGACTGGTACGGCCCCTGTCCTCGCCACGACCTTACCGTTGTTGATGCCTCAGGAATAGCCCCTGAAGACGCATCCTATCCCGGGCTGGTCATCATTTCCCAGCAGTCTCTGCCCTTCACCCGGCTCCTGGAAAAAGCCCTTGCCCGACAGCTTGCCTGCCAGTGGTTTTCGGTTCCCTTCTCTCTGTCTCATCCTTCAGATTCATCCTTTGTTGAGTGGCTCAGTACCGGCCCCGCGGCTTTCTCGGAAATCCGCTATCTAGAAGAGCGGTATGGCTCCACGAATCTACTTGACCTGCCGACCCCTGCCGGCCCTCTGTCAGGCCTGGGCGCTGCCTGTTACCAGCGCGCAATCTACTACATTGCAGCTTCAAACAGCCTTCTTGAACCACTTGCCTCTCCAGCACCTGACCACGCGCCGTTCATACTGTCTGAAGCCAGACACGCCCAGGCCGGCGGTTTGTTCCTGATGCTGCAGAAGATGCTTGGTGCGGAAGCCTTTGACCAGGCATTGCGCTCATACCTGGAAAGAAGCCGCAAACGGACACCGGCTCCTGCCGACTTCATTGCGGCCTGTTCTGAAGCGGCGGAGAAGGACATGTCGTGGTTCTTCAACCGGTGGCTCGGAACATCCGGCACCTGCGACTATGGAGTCACCGGCGCAAGAAGGCGCGGCAATGACATCGAAATCGGCATCCGGCGAGTCGGTGAAATCGCTATGCCGCTTGAGGCAGAACTCGCCTTTGCCGACGGGACAACTGAACGCCTCTATTGGAACTCTGACCGGAAAACCGGGGTGCTCAGACTCGCGACTCCCAGAATGCTGAACCATGTTACACTGGACCCTGACCACAAACTGCTTGAGCCGAACCGCTGGAACAACCACTGGCCCAGGCAGGTCGAGGTCAGACCGGTAATCGCCTTGCCCAGTCTTGACGCCTATCAGATTTTCTACGGCCCTTATGCCTGGTATGATGCCTACCACGGCTTCCAACTCGGGGCTTGGGCCCAGGGCCGTGAGTTCATTGATGCCGGCCCTTTGCGCGGCCGGCACATGTGGACCCTGAGCGAAACCTACAGCACGAAAATTCGTGACTGGCACACCGGTGCCAGCTACCAGACACCGCTCAGCTTCGTATCTGACCGGCTCCGTATCAGCTTTCTGGGAGACTACTCGCTGATGGCAGCCGGGGTCAGGCTGAACCTGGTCCAGGAACTGGGACGAGCGTTTCAGAAACCTGACGGCAAAATTGACCTTGGCTACCGGTTCCTTGACCTGTACAACCTTGAAGGCCGCGACACCACTGCCTGGGATTCAGCCAGGACCGCGGAAATCAGGCTCAGATTATCCCATTCCTACGAAACCCGGTACTTCAACGGCGGCCAGAACTTCTACCTGGGTCGCGGTCTGACCAAAATCGGCGGCAACTACAGCTACTGGAAAACAAGCATTGAGCAAATCCACGCCTTGCGCCTGAGCCGCAGTTTGAGCATCGTCGTCCGGGGATTCGGCGGCGCTATCTGGGGCCAAATCCCGAACCAGAACCAGTTCTACCTTTCCGGCGGCCTTGCCCCGAATTCCGCCGAGCCTATCAGTTGGGGGTATCAAGGCATATCCTCAGGCCAGGAGCACTGGCACTATGATGCCGATGCCAACCTGCGAGGCTGGGCCGGACAATACCTGCATGGCCGGTTCGCCTACGGCCTGAACATCCATCTCAGAATTCTGCCCTTTCTTCTTCCCTTCTTTGACATCGGCAATATCGGGGACACTATTGACTCCCGGTTCTGGGATGCGCGGATGGACGCCGGGGTCCGACTCAAACTCGGCTGGCTGTATGCCGACTTCCCGCTCTGGCGCTGCCACAACGGTAAGAGCGAATTCTCACCCAACTGGATGCTGGGGCTTAAGCTGACCGGGCTGGCTGGGTTCTAGACTGGGGATGGTGAACAAAGCCCCGAAACAGGTCCAGACCCAACCGGTCGAGAATCCGCTTGTCCGCTTCCTCACCGGCGGGGTTCTACCCCGCACATTTGCCGCATTCAGGCACCGCAACTACCGGCTGTTCTGGTTCGGCAATGCGGTTTCCCTCACCGGCACCTGGATGCAGAACATCGCCCGGGGCTGGCTTGTGCTTCAACTGACCAATTCGCCTTTCCTGGTCGGCCTGGAAACCACCATCGCCTGGCTCCCGGCCTGGATAGTGTCCCTGCCGGCCGGGGTTCTGGCCGACCATTTCAACAAACGGAACCTGCTCATCATCGGCCAGTCGCTTCTTGCGGTGCTGGCTATGGTCCTGGCAGTCCTGACCTGGACCGGTGTTATCAACATCTACTACATCCTGGTCATCTCCGGGCTCACCGGGTTCATTGTCGCGGTTAATGCACCGGTGCGCCACTCCATCATACCAGAACTGGTAGGCAAGAAGGACCTCTTGAACGGTATCGCACTCAACGGCGCGGTCTGGAACACCGCCCGCATCATCGGCCCTTCAATTGCCGGTGTCGCCATAGGCGTCATCGGTGCGGCCGGCTGCTTTGCCATCAACAGCGTCAGCTTCCTTGCCATCATCATCACGCTCGCCTTTGTCCGGCTTGAACAGGTAAAACCGCCAGCCACTTCTGAATCGGTCTGGCAGAAAATCGCCGTCGGCCTGAGATTCGTCAAGAGCCACAAGGACATCCGGGTCCTGATGATAATGGCCGCGGTGTTCAGTTCCTTCGGTATTGCGCACATACCACTGATGCCGGTTTTTGCCCGGGACGTGTTTCATGCCGGACCCAAAGGATACGGCATAATGATGGCAAGCATGGGTGTGGGCGCGCTGACCGGCCTGCTGATTATCGCTACCATCAGCCGAACCCGGCACCGGGGCTGGATTCTTCTCTTCGGCACTCTGGCCTTTTCAGTCCTCTTGGTCGCGTACTCCCTGGCAAGGAGCTTCACTGCCGGTGTGGTGTTGCTGGCGGCGATGGGCCTTTCCCAGAGCACAGTCGCATCGCTCACCAATACTACGATTCAGACCCTGGCCCCGGACCACATCCGCGGCCGGGTGATGAGCATCTTCACCCTCTGTTTTCTCGGCATGTTCCCCCTGGGAAGTCTTCTGGCCGGTGCAATTGCCCAGAAATTCGGCGCACCCGCCTCAGCCATGCTGGGCGGGTGCGCAGTCTTTATCAGCCTGGTCCTGATAAGCCTGCTACGGCCCCAAATCCGCCGGTTGTAGGAAATAAACACCAAGACACCAAGTCCACCAGACGAATCCCGGGTTACCTGACGTACCGAGGCTGGTGAAACTAGAGTGCGAAACGCCTGATGCCCCGCCGGGCCTGTGTGACCGTGAAGTTGACCAGCAGACCCACACGCGCTCCCGTCAGCCTGAGATAAGTCAACAGTTGGGACTCGAAAACCGGCAGCATCCGTTCCACCGCCTTGACCTCGACTACGACCCGCCGTTCCACGAAGAGACCCAGCCGCAACCCCGCTTCCAACTCCATGCCTTCGTACCGAACGGGAACTCTGACCTGCGTCTCAACAGTCAGACCTCGGCTGCGCAGTTCGTACGCCAGGCACGCTTCGTACACTGATTCGAGCAGCCCGGGACCAAGCGCCCTGTGGACCTTGACCACGGCATCCACAACTTCAGCCGCGACCCGGTCGGTTTCAACCGGTATCGGTGCGGGTATCGCCTGCCCCCGGTTCACATCCCGGTGTCCTTGGGACACTTGGTATCTATTCGGCCTGCTCCGATTCGATTCCGACCCATGGTGTCCTTGGTGCCCTTGGTGTTTATCCGGTCCGTTCCGCTCCAATTCCGACCCTTAGTGTCCTTGGTGCCCTTGGTGTTTATCATGTCTGCTCCGGTCCGATTCCGGCCCTCAGTGCTCTTGGTGTCTTGGTGTTTATTCCAATCCTTTCAGCCGGTAGCCGTACCAGGTGCCGATGCCGCCAAGCTCATCTGCGTCCGCATCCTCGGCGGCCCAAAGCATACCGCCACACCACGATAGCGTGTAGCCCGGGCCATCCACCGGAAGCCGGAACCGGGTAACATACCTGCCCTCCAGGTCGTGGACGAACACATCGCCGCGCCGGTTCCAGGTAAACAGGTACTTCCAGGAGGCGGCGCAGGACCGGCCGTAGTCGCCTGTGCCTATCGGCAGCTCCACCGTGTCGCCTTCAGGCCACTGGAGCGTCAGCCTGCCCATGTCGAAGCCGGTAGTCGTTTCTGTCACATGCACCTGGCCTTCGTTCAGTTCAAACACGTATCGTCCAGAGGACGAGGCGCCTACCGAACTGTTATCGTATCGAAACAGGTTGCTGCTGTGGACATAGGGAATGCCGGTAGACGGGTCGAGGACGTAGAGGTCGCGACCGTACGGCTTGACACATAGCCGGTCGAGCAACCGGCAGTAGAACACGGTCCGGCTGTCGAGCCAGACCGAGTAGCTGGTATCCAGCTCGTCACCGGTGTGCAGGTTCACCATACCGTGCCGCCAGTTACCGCCATTCACGGTAACGGTGTACCGTCCCCAACAGGCAACCGAGGTGTTGTGGAAACTGACACTGTCACGGATGACAGATTCGAGTAGGGGAATTACCTTCTTGCCGCGCGGGCGGACAGTTCCCACACCGCAAGTCGCCCTCAGGAAAAGAACCAGGGCGAACCCGGCAAGGACTACCCTGGCGACTATCAAAACCTCAGTCCGACGTATCTTCGTGGTTAGTGGTCTACGATTACTCTGTCGTCTTTGTATCCTTCGTGCCTTGGTGTCTATTCCAGTCCGTCCAGCCGGTAGCCGTACCAGTACCCGTCGCCGCTGTCGTCACCCGCATCAGCATCCTCGGCAATCCAGAGCATCCCGTTGCACCAGGAGAGCGAGAATCCGAAACCGGTCTTCGGCAGCTTGAACTTCGTCACAAACTCGCCTTCCAGGTCATGGACGAAAACCTCTGCGTCTTCGTCCCAGGTAAAGAGGAACTTGTCTGATGCAGCAATCGCATGCTTGTATCCGTGCTCCTCACCATAAAGCGCCAGGTCAAAAGCTCCTTCCTCCTCACCCAGGAAGCTTTCCACCACCCTGACCTCACCGTCTATCAGCTCGTAGACGTACTCCCCATCCGGTGAGTATGCCGGTGAGCTGTTCTCATCGTCAAAGATGTACTCCAGGTCAATCTCGGCCTCACCATCTTCCGGGTCAACCGTGTACAGCTCTGAGCCGCAGGTCTTGACATAAAGCAGCTCATCATCTGGATGATAGAAGACTGTCCGGCCGTCCAGCCCGACATCATAACTGTCCAGGAACCGCCCCTTTTTGTCGTAGATGTTCAGAACAGACCAGTCCTCGTTCCCGCCGTTAATCGTGTAGTACTTGCCGTCGCCATAGGTGATTGACACGTTATGGTAGTAAACATTGTCCTTGATTTTCATCACCTGAACCGGCCTTACGCCAGCCGGCTTCGGCTTCCCGCAGGTCGCCCGACCGAAAACCACGAACGCGACAACCGCAACCAGACACAGACTAACAAATCTCTTCATACTTCCTCCTGGTTGCCAAATCCTAAATGACAACCTTCCATGGTCAAGAAAAACACCCGAGGACAACCAAGACTGTCAGCGACCAACCAGGTATATCTCCGGTCCAGAGGTTACATACAACCGGTCCTCGTCCGGCATTGCCAGAATCCTCCGGCCCGGATGCCGCAACCGGACCGTCCAGACGACCTCCAGTTCGGGCAGGGCTATGACAATCAGAACACCGCGCTCATACTGAACCGAGCAAAGCACGTACAGGTATTCCCCGTCTGGAGACACTGCAAGCCGGCCAGGGAGGTATGGCACGAACACCGAATCAAGAATCGCATTCGTCGAGGTCGATACGGCATAGCCGCATCCTGTGTCCGCTGCTGACCAACTGCCGAAATACAACATCTCTCCCTCAGGGTCAAGCGCAAGCCCGATTCCCACACACTCAGGCAGCGTAGCGACAATCTCGTGGTCGGCAAGCCGTACCACGTAGACCTCCTCGCCTTCAAAGGTCAGGTACATATACTCCCCTTCCGGAGGTATAACCATATCCGCATAATCGCCGCCGATGGCGTTGCCGAACGAGATACTGTCAATCACCGACAAGTCCGAGGTCCGAACCACATAAATCGGCATCGAATCGTCGAACACGCAATTGACGTACAACCGCTCGCCGTTCGGTGACAATGCCAAATCCGTGGAATACCACCCGGGAAGTTGGAATGAATCAACGACCATGTGGTCAGAAGTCCGAATGATACCGATGTAGTTCGAGTCGGCATAGGTACTGACATAGGCCGTGTTCCCATCAGGGCTCACTACTACGTCGCGGTCGCTGCCCCAGCCGGTGCGAAGCGGCACCGTAGCAACTACCTGGTGGTTCGATGTACTCAGCACCAGCAGGCTGTTAGTATTCTCATCAGCCAAGTAGAGCAGGTCTCTGCCTGGCAGGAATGTGAGTCTTGCGATATAGTCAGCCCCCGGCGGACGCACGACGCCGGTGATGCGCCAAGCGTGTTCAGGTGCAAGAATCCAGACGCCAAGCTGGTCCGACCAGTTCGAAGTGTTCCCTGACTCATCGCGTGCCTGCGCTCTCACCGCGTACTCTCCGGGAAGAAACCATGCGTGACTTGCGGTAACGCTCGCCCCCGAAGGCACCGGGTCTGACCACGGAGAAATCCTGCCATCGCCCCAGTCAAATCGGAACGCGACCGAGTCTCCCTCCGGGTCGGTCGCGGAAGCTGAAAAGCTGTATGTGCTGTCAATCAAGCCCGAAGACGGTCCATCTGGCACTGAAGGCGCATCGGGCGGATGGTTGCGCGGGCAACTCAGGAAAACAGCCGCCAGCAGGACGACCGCCGAAGCAACCACGAGACGCTTCATTCCGTTCCCTGCATCATTCTAGAACCCGATGACTGAGACATCCTCGCTACGGTAGTTCGCCACATACACACATCGGCCATCAGGAAGGATGGCTACATCGTTCGGCCATTCACCAACCGGGATGGTTTCTACAACCGTGTTGTCCTGCGTGCGAATTACTGAAACCGTATTGTCATCCTCGTTTGCTGTATAGACATACCCACCATCGGGCAAAACGGCTACGCCGCAAGGACCACAACCGACTGAGACCGTGTCAACAACCGTATTGTCTGAAGTCCGAATCACCTGCACTGCGTCTTGGCCCGTGCAGGAGACATAGGCATATTCACCGCTGGGCAAGAAAGCTATGCCGCTGGCTCCTATTCCTACCGGAACAGAATCCACGAGGGTATTGTCTGAGGTGCGAATTACATACACTAGTCTGCCCGCCGCATATGCATGTTCACCGTTGGGCGAAACAGCAATATCATAGGCCCAGCCGCCAAGAGCTACAAAATCCACCACCGTATTGTCCGAGGTACGGATTACCGAAATGACGATACCGCCGGTTACATAGACATATTCGCTATTAGGGGCTCTTCGCGTGTTTGTGTGGGTGATTTGGGCTCGTTTGCATGACTGTTCGCCCTTCAGATTCGCGGCAGGGTCATCGTCAGTACCTTCAGTCGCAAGTACTCTTCGTCC
>JAUWNN010000218.1 GCA_030612625.1 Caldifarciminota bacterium | reverse complement strand
AACCCTGACGGGACGCTGAAGTGGCGATACGAGACCGGGCACGCAGTCTACTCATCCCCGGCAATTGGCACCGACGGCACGGTCTATGTCGGGGCATGGGACAACTACCTGTACGCGATTCAGGGCTCTGGCCCGCTGGCGAACACCCCTTGGCCCAAGTTCCATCACGACAACCGTAATACCGGTCGGGTCGGGGGTGGTTCCCCGGGCGGCTGGTAGGACTAGAGCCGAAAGGCAGCGCACTGAACGTGATCGCATCCACCCCGTCGACTTCTCAGACAAGAAGAACAAGGCGCGACATGATAAGATGGTCAAGCTGGTCGAGCACATGCTGAAGCTGCACAAGGACCTGCCCAAGGCCAAGGGCCAAACCAAGACCGCCATCGAGCGCCGCATCAAGTCTACCGACCGGCAGATAGACGAGTTGGTGTATAAGTTGTACGACCTGACGGACAAGGAAATCAGGATTGTGGAGGGAGCAGGTTCTTGAGGGGTAGGCGTGGAGTTCCCGCCCCGTGCTGGTCGCCCGAAGAAAACCGGGTGCTGGGTCGGTGCGTACGCGGCGTACTCGCAGGACGCTTCGCCTCCGCTTCGGATGCCGCCCGGGCGTGCGTCAAGAGACTGGAGCAGCTTCGGGGTCGCGGTCCCGACCCTCCGGCACGCAGCATCTCCGTAGTTTACGAGCGCATTCAGACCGCCACCCGTCAGAGACGCCGGGGTGGCCTGTATACCCCTTGGTCTGCGGAAGAAGAGGCCGTGTTCGAGCGGCACGTCCGTGCCCTCGTGGCCGGCAGGTTCGAGGACGCCAAGACCGCCGCGCGGGCGTGCCATCGCGAAATCAAACGTCTCTGGCGCAGGCAACCTGCTTCCCGCCGTGCCGCGATACCCAGGACAGAACGGGCAATCCTCTCCAGGATGTATGCCCGGGCTGCGTCTACGAGTTGGCAGGGCCGGCAGATGCACTGGTCGGAAGGCGAGCAGGCAATCCTGAAGCAGTATGTCGACGCGCTGGTGCAGGGTCGATACAGCGGCGCGTGGGAGGCGGCCCGTGCCTGCCGGGAGGAGTTGGAGCGGGAATTCGGTCGCCGCATCAGCTCAGGCCGGGCGCTCCACCGGTCGGTCGAGGCTGTCTACGACCGGCTGCACCGGCTGGCCAACAAGCATGGGTGGACACGCGCGGAGACCCGCCTGCTTCCGCAGGAGCACAGGATACTGGAGCGCCATGCACGCCGCCTGCTGGGTATGAGCGGCCCACGACTGACCGAGGTCGCAAGGCAGTGTTTTGCCGAACTCGCTCGCCTGCACGACCGGCTCAGGACCAGCGACCCCGACGCCTTCGCCCGCGTCACGCCGCGAAAGATGCCGTCGGTCCTGGCTGACTTGCTTCGGCGGGCGCTCAAACTGGGACGCCCGGTAGCTGGCGACTGGCAGGATGATGAAATGCGCATCGTCATCCGGCACGCCCGGGCACTGGTTGCGCGCAGACACAAGGACGCGGATGCGGCCACGCTGGCTTGCCGGCGGGACCTGGCAGCGCTGCGCCGCAACTGGCGAACGAAAGACCCACAGCGATACCACGGCACGCGCCCGCGGCCATATGAAGGAGTCTACCGCCAAGTGCGTAGGCAGGCCCACGCGCTCGGGCAGCGCTGGCCCCAGACCAGATGGACACCAAAGGAACTGGTCCTGCTGAAACGGGCCGTTGACTGGTACGAACGGCACCACGGCATACACCGCCTTCGCCCCTCAGCGACGGCTGTCGAGGGCCTGCAGCTCGAGCTGGAGCAGATCGGTAGCCACCGAACACTCACCGGCTGCAACGTACGCTTCTGGACCGAATGGCAACGTCGGCACGGACTGGGATGAAAGTGAATTGGGGAATTCCGGGGACATGAATTCCGGGGACATAATAAGAGATTATTGACATTCGGAAGATAAGGGGACATAATACCCATCTCCGCCCACCGCAATCCGCTCACTGCCAACCGCACGCGGCTTTGGAACGCGGCCGCGCGCTGCCGCACTCCAAAATCAGACCGTCTCTGAACGACTGGGTCGAATTCGGACATCCGACATGTGCTGGCTTACGTGACTGCTCCTTTCGTATAGTTATTTGCCGTTCCCGGCCCGAACCACCTTCCGGACCTGAAATCCCGCTGTTTCCAATGGGTGAGTGAATGGGTGGGTCAATGGGAGGCCGTCCCCGGGGATGCCCCCTGGGGCGTTCCCCAGGACCTGTCCCGGAACCTTCCCCAAGTCCAATCCCAGGACCAATCCTCAGGCCCTCTCCAGGGCCTTTACCAAGACCCTCCCTCAGGCTTTCCCCAGAACCTTCTCCGACAGTCTCCCCAGGGCTTTCCCCAAGACCTTCCCCAGGATTCTGTCCGAGACCCTCCCCAGGACCTTCCCCGGGACCCTCCGGGAGACCTTCCCTGAGCCGCTCCCTGGGACCTTCCCCAGGCCCTTCTTTCCCTGATACCGCAACCCTTCACGGCCAAAAGCCGACCGCTTTCCAGGCACCGCGCAACCGATTTCCGATTATCGATTCCCGATTGACGATTACTGACCGCCAACGGCTGACAGCCGACGGCAGGAAAAGCGGCAGCATGCTGCCGCAGTCCAAAACCAGACCCTTCGTGTTCTTCGTGTTCTTTGTGCCCCGTCGCCTCAGCTCAGGTCAAGCTTTGTGTTGAGATTCCTATATCGGTTTCCGGGAACCGCTTGACATCGGGGGTGGGGGTGGATAATAGACAGCATGAGAAAATGGGCCGTTGGGCTCCTTTTGCTGTCTATGGGCTGTCTCGGGCCCAAGGTGCAGACCACGGTTCAGGAGCCTGTGGTTCAGCAGGCTCCGGAATGGCTCTATTATGACGTTGAACCGGCCCCGGATGTGCCCAATGCCCGGTATCTGGGTAAGTTCAAGACCACTTTCTACTGGGTGGTCGAGGAGAAGGATTATCCGAAGAGCCGGTCAGTTCCGCTGTACGACCAGAAGGGCAAGCTGGTGGGCAGGTTCTCGAGGTCTTTTGTCCGGGATTTCAAGCGGGAGGCTGCGGCCCGGCTCAGGGATGGACGGTGCATCAGCTATCTGAAGAAGGCGAACCGGGTCCTGATTGACAGTCGGTTTCTGGGCGTCAATGGGTACAAGCTTACTGAACTGAAGTCAATTGCGGTTGACCCGCGGGTTGTTCCTATCGGGGCAAAGGTCTATATCCCGCAGGCCGAGAAGGTGGTGATTCATGGCAAGCCTCTGAACGGGATTTTCCGTGCCCATGACATCGGCAGTGCGGTCAAAGGCAAGCATATTGATGTTTTTGTGGGCGCGAAGGAGAATATTCAGGCGTTCAAATCAGCGGGGATGAAAAGCCTGGGTAGCGTTGATGTCTACATCCTGGAATAGCAGTTTCTTGCGGCGGTCAGGGTAGGCGGCCGCCACTTCTTCCATAAATAGACCCAGTTTTCTGTACCACCATTCTTTGTAGAGCGCGTCCAGGGTGATAACGCGAACCCTGGCGCGGTGCATCCAGTCCATCAACTCGGTGAAATCGGCCAGATTCCACTGGGTGAAGACTGCTGGTTCTGGTACGACCTGATGGATGAGCAGGATGGTTGTCTTGCGCCGGCTGATGCGGTGTTTGATATGGTCCAGTTCGGTTTCGCGGCGCAACTCAACGACCGGGAGCAGGTAAGGGGCATCCTGGAGGTCCGGGACCCCGGGTCGGACCGCGCGGCCCATCTTGTACCCGGCTCTCTTGACCATCCCGCGGACTTTCGCGTTCATGTCGCCATACGGATAGACGAAAGTGACGACATTGACGCCGAGTGATTCTGTGGAATCCGGGGTCGGACGGTAGAACAGGGATTCGAGGACCGTTTTCGAGTTGTGGATTTCCCTCCAGGCTGCGGCACTGTCGAGCCGGGTGAGGAAAGGATGAGAGAATGTGTGGCTGGCGATTTCGATGTTGCAGGAGTCAATGAGTTCCTGGATTTCGTCCCGTTTCATGAATCCGGCCGTAGGCTTGTACGAAGGCTTGCCTTTCCGGATGTAGTCGCAGATGACCCCGAGTGTAATGGCCATGTTGTATTTCTTGAGGAGCGGGTAGATGTTGGTGTAGACCGAATGGTATCCGTCGTCCACCGAAAGGATGACGGTGTGACGGGAAAGGTCGAGTGTGTCGTCGGGCCGCCTGCCGAGAGCGGGCTTTGGAGATATGTCCATTGTTGAAGGGCCTGGGACCGGGGTTGATTCTGTTTCTGCCTGGTTGAGAGAGTCAGGAACCTGGCCCAGCAGGACCGCGGCGTTTAACAGGAGAAAGGGAAGCAGGCGCCCGAGCATCGGTTATATCATATGCCTGTGGGCACGGAAAGTCCAGAGATGGGCCCAAGAACCGGAATGGAAACACGAAGACAGGAAACGGCTGAACCGCAGATTACGCAGATTGCACAGATAGGGTCCGGAAAGGAATCTGCGTTCATCGGTATTCATCTGCGGTTACTTCTGTTTCGTGGATTTCGTGCTTTCGTGGCCAATCCTATATCGGTTTTCGGTCAGGTTGTCTCATTGACAAGCGACTGAGGTTTGGCAAACTGGTGCGGTATGAGAATAGCGCTGGCTCAACTTAATCCGATTGTCGGTGACATCTTCGGGAATCTTGCCCGGATTGAGGCCACACTGGAGCAGGTTAAGAAGGATAAGCCGGACCTTGTGGTTTTTCCTGAGATGTTCCTTGTGGGCTATCCGCCTCTTGACCTGCTGGAGCGGGGCTGGTTTATTGACCGGGCTGAACAGGCCTCGGCTCAACTTGTCAGCATTTCCAAGCGATACCCGAGTCTCGGCCTCCTGGTCGGTACAGTAGTGCGCACCGGCAGTAAGACCGGCAAAGGGCTTTATAATGCGGCGGTGCTCGTTCAGGACGGTAAGGAAGTTCTGCGCCAAGCCAAGACCTTGCTGCCGACTTATGATGTGTTTGATGAACTGCGCTACTTCGACCCGGCGCCGGCAACGAAGAAAGTGAGATTCAAGGATGAAGTGCTGGGCATCTCGATATGTGAGGATGCCTGGAGCGAACCAGCCCCGAGCCCCGAACCCCGAGCCCCGAACCCCGG
>JAUWNN010000242.1 GCA_030612625.1 Caldifarciminota bacterium | reverse complement strand
GCAGGGGTTAGTGACCATTGATAGCCTTGATACGAATGCATACACCGTGCCCTTGCCGCAGGCTCTGGAAGAAGGAGTCTGGTACTGGCGTGTGTGCGCCGTTGATGAGTATGGGAATACCTGTGGGTATCAGATCCCACCGTATCAGTTCACGGTAGATGTCCATGCGCCTGAGCCGCCGGTACGGGTTTGGCCGGGTGACAATGGTCGAGTCGGCACTCTGACACCGAGGTTTCTCTGGACTGCGTCCGGTGGTGACTGGAGTCGCCACACCCTTCAGGTCAGTGCTGACAGTCTCCTGACCGACAGTGTCCTTACGTTCGAGGACATCTATGATACGACCTTCAAGATACCAGATAGCCTTGCACTGGTCCCGACCCGGCACTACTGGCGGGTGAAGGCGTTCGATGGTGCTGGCAACAAAGGTGAGTATCAGGTACTTTCGTTCAGGTTTACCGTCGATACCGTGCTGCCGCAGGTTCCGTTTCTACTGTCGCCAGTGGACTCCGCTGTGATACACGACAGCCTGCCCACCTTCGTGTGGTCAACGATGTGTTTCGCAGCCGAGACCGAAATGAGAGAGAAGGTGAGAGCGTCAAGCGATGACATTGGGCCCAAGGATATCCCAGGCTCAGGACAAGAAGTTTCAGCATCGGTGTTCGTCAGGACAGAGGAATCAGCCAGGTCTGCCCGAAGGTCGGTCGAGCAGGAGGTTACTAGGGAGCCTCGGGATATCGGCAGTGACCGTTCCTTCCGCGGGCCGGTCGCCTACACGCTTCAGATTGCACACAACGACAGCTTCGTTCCCTGCGCAGTCGAAACAACAGGGATTGCCGATACGGTCTTACCGCTACCGTCACATCTGTCACTCTCGGACAGTGCTTACTTCTGGAGAGTAGAGGCGGTCGATTCCTTCGGTAATCATAGCGGCTACCCGGATCCCTGGCTTTTCAGAGTGAAGACACGCTCCGGGATATCTGGGAACGTTGGGTATTACTTCAATCAGAATCCGGTCGAGAGTGTCAATGTGTGTCTGAGCGGGTATGCGGTTGATACTGTCCTGACGGACAACTCCGGCCACTACGCCTTACAGGGATTGCTGATGTTTCAGGATTACCTGGTTGGCCCCTACAGGATCAACAGCCAGCGTTCGGGCGCGGTCAGTTCGTTTGATGCGGCGATGGTGCTGCAGCATGTGGTGCACATTGATACGCTTGACTCTCTACAGTTCATTGCTGGTGATGTGAGCGGCACCGGTGGCGTTTCCAGCTACGACGCCGGGCTGATACTGCAGTATGCGGTCGGGATGCGAGATCACTTCCCGGTAGGGCACCGTCCAGGACTGGACAGCGTGGACTGGGCCTTCAGGCCGCCTTCGCGGGAGTACGACTTGTTGATTTCCAACCAGCTTGGCCAGGATTACAAAGGCATCCTTTACGGCGACCCGAGCGGAAACTGGCCAGCCGTAGCGTTCCGGCCCACACCCGAGGTTCCCGGCGAAGAGGGAACCAGATGGTTCTGCGTGAATGTGCCGGTTCCTGAACGACCTGCCACGGAATCATCAATACCTGTCGGGCCAATCGAGGCACCTCTGGCTGTTGGCGCGAAGGCGGCGACTGGCCCGAGCATTGGACCTCAAGTCATGGTAGTTACCGATGAGAAAGGCGAGGAATCGACAAGCCTTATTATATTCTCTGTAACGGCTTCCAATGCGACAGACATGGTTTCAGCGGACATGCTGGTTAGGTATGACGTCCGACGCTTCACGCTCAACGCCATACGCACCGCGCAGGAGACCGAGGGATTCATGGTTGCCGCGGTTGACCGGTCGGGCGAGGTTCGAATCGGTATGGCTGGAACGAGAAAGCTCAACGGTGATGTCGTATTGCTTGAGATGCTGTTCGAGCCACGAGGCGACTTCTTGCCGATAAATCGGCCTCTGCCGGTTGAAGTCTGCTGGATAGTCTTGAACGAGAATTTCCTACTGCCTGAACGCGGACCAGAAGGAACGATGGGAGACAGAGCAAGGTTGCCGAAGGTATTCTTCCTCGGCCCGCCGGTTCCGAATCCGTTCGGCAGCGGGACATGCATCAGCTACGGCCTGCCGTTGGCCTCAGACGTGGGCTTGTGCGTGTTTGATGCTGCCGGGCGCAAGGTGAGAACATTGGTAGACCGTGCTCAATCTGCTGGTCGCTACTCTGTGACATGGAAAGGCAAGAACGGGTTCGGGCGACGGCTGCCAAACGGCATTTACTTCGTGCGAATGCAGACGCGAGACTTCCGGTTTGAGCGGAAAGTAGTCCTGCTGAACCAATAGGAGAAGAACATGAAAAGCAAACATCTCCTTCTGGCAATCCTATTTGTATGTGCACTTGCACATGGCCAGACAGTGTTCGTATACCTGCCGGATTCGATTACAGGGGCGGTAGGCGACACTGTTCAGGTGCCGATTCTCATATCCGACCAAGTAGGGCGTGGTGTCATTTCGGCTGATATTACACTGAGCTTTCGGGAGTCCGTTCTGACCGGCACCAGTGTATGCAGAGCTGGCAATGCTGTGCCGAGTGGCTGGATGGTGTATGCCAACCCTTTGCCGGGTCAGGTTTTGATTGCGATGGCCGGAGCGAATCCGCTGGTTGCGGGCGACACTTTGCTCGTGCTCAAATTCCTTGTAGATTCAGCCGACACAACGACCATCGGTTTCTCGCGCTGTAGCCTGAACGAAGGCAATGTAGCTTGTTCAACGCGGGCCGGGAAGTTCTATCCCGAGGTCGTTGGACTGGAAGATATGAGACTAATTCCGGCAGACAGACTCGGGCTTGAGTTGTATCCGAATCCGATTCTACGTTCGGCCTGGGTGCAATGCTGCCTGGGCACCAGCGGCCATGTCCGCCTTGAGATATGCGATGTTGGTGGCAAACCGGTTCGGACTTTGCTTGACCAGGTAGCACTTCGGGGTGAGCTCCGCGTCCGCTGGGATTGCAGGGACGACCGAGGGATGAGAGTACCGACAGGCGTGTACTTCTGCCGGCTGGAGGCATCTGAGCACCGGGAGCAGAAGAAGGTGGTGCTGGTCAGGTAGTCGGTAGGCGACAGGCCGGACAGGAGTTTGGGAGTCCTTCGGCAAAGGGTGACACCCTGCGCAGCGCAAGGGTGTCACCCTAAGTGGCCGTAACCTTGTGGGTTGGAGCTTGGGGGTTTTGGTTTGCTTGACTTTTGGGCGACTTGGCCTACACTATAGATTCGATGTTGCTCATAGCCTTTTTGCTGGCCGGTACACTTGAAGTCCGGGGTGATTTGAAGCTGGTGCTGGATGCAGCGGTTCATCCGACACGGGACAGTGGTGCGGTGCTGGAGCTTTCCTATGACATTCCTTTTACGTCGCTTGCATTCCTCAGGGAAGCCAACAGTTTTGCGGCAAGGTTCAGTATCGGGGTCCAGGTTCTTGACCGAAGAGGAGACCCGCTGGCCGGTGACATGTGGCACAAGAGCGTGGAAGTGGCCGAGTATGAGACTACTGTGGCCCGGGATTCGAGCGTTCTTGGCACGGTGAGCCTGGACGTGCCTGAGGGTGCGAGCAAGGCCAGAGTTGAGGTGGCGGATTTGGGGAGCGACCGGAGAACGAGCGCCGGGTTCAACCTTGAGCAGCCCGGTTCCGGCCTCCTAATAAGGTTTCTGAAAAACGGGCGGCCTAACCTGGCCCGAACCTATGGGCTTGAGGATACACTTGAGGTGCTGGCCGAGGTGCTGGCTATGGATGCGCAGGTTGACAGTCTGCGGTTTCAGGTCAAGGAGGGCAGAAGGATTGTGACCGGCGGGACAAGTCCAGTGACCGATTCTTCGGGGCTCAGGGCCGCAAGGTTCAGGTACCCGCTTGCCGATTCTTCGGGCATGGCCCGGCTGGCCGGCCAGTACAGGCGTGAGGTTATCGGGCTGGGTAAGGATGATTTGCAGACCGGGGTTGATTTCCGGGTCAAAGTGCCGTTCTTTTATGATGATGCGGCTTATCTGCAGAAAGTGGACGAATTGCTTTACATCGCCAGTTCGAAGGAGATGACCGAGTTGAAGAAAGCTCCGACCCAGGAGCGGGAACAGGCATGGCACCGGTTCTGGAAGGAGAGGGACCCGACACCCACGACCGAGCAGAATGAGAAGGAGGAGGAGTATTTCGAGCGGATTGAGTACGCAAAGGAGCATTTCAGCCACGGTGACAAGGGTTACAAGAGCGACCGGGCCCGGGTCTATGTCCGGTACGGCCCGGCCGACCACATTGATTCAAGACCGTTTGAGATTGATTCGCACGCGTATGAAATCTGGTATTACTACAGTCTGGGTCTTGAGTTCCGGTTTGTGGACCGGTACGGGTTCGGGCAGTATGTGAGGGACAACCCGAGGTTCTGGAATGAGTAGCCTGGGAGAACTACAGATGGATACAGAGGAAGAAGTCAGAGTGTAGAGTGCAGAAGTCAGAACGCGGAAGATTGCCA